>JAZKEH010000084.1:0-3456 GCA_040387155.1 Pseudomonadota bacterium
ATCGAACGCTCTGATTCGGGTCCGCACCGGCTTCCAGCAACAGTTCTACGAGTTCGGGACTATCCTTTTTCACTGCCGCGATCAGTGGTGAACCGTCACCGCGCACGCCCAGGTCGGGATCACTTCCGGCGACGAGCAGCAAACGCACAACTTCGATATCCCCACTGCGAACTGCAGCAATCATTGGTGAACCATCACCAGACACGTACAGGTCAGGTTCGGCGCCAGATCGCAGCAGTAGCGCTGCGACGTCCGCGTGGCCGTTACGCGCCGCTGCAATTAGCGGAGAGCCATCACCGCGTGATGAATGGTCAGCGCTTTCGCCTGAGTTCATCAGGTAAGACACGATGCCGGAATTACCCGTCGCCGCAGCTGCGGTAAGCGGAGTAGGTTCACCGCGCACCGTCCGATCAAGGTCCGCGCCACCTTCGACCAAAGCCTGCACCACCTTCAAATGGTTGCCCGTGATTGCAACTGTCATCGGTGTGCGTGGTGAAGAATTGCGGCTGACAATCGCGTCAGGGTCAGCGCCTCGTTCAAGCAGGCTTCTGACTTCAACAGCATCGCCGGCTTGCGCGGCGCTGAACAGGGCTTCGTCGAGTTCGTGTGCGGCTGCAGTGCCTGACAATAGCAGTGCAGACGATACGCACAGTAGTCTTGCAAATTGGTATGCCCGTGTGTGCTTGTGTGAGCCTGAGTGATTGATCGACATTTTTTGTTCCTCTTGTTTGATCAGCTATAACTAGGTAAAAAATTTACCAACGTGTGGTCCGAGAAATTTTGGTCGGAGAAAATTTCCGATCATCTATCCGTTCGCCAGATCAAATTGCCAAGACCTGTTCAAATCTTACTCGTAACGCAAAGCGAGAACCGGCTTGACCTCAACGGCTCTGGCCACTGTCATGCCTACCGTGAGTGCAACGATGCTGATGACCAGCAAACCAGCCGCAACACAAATCGGTAGTAGTAACCAACTCTCGATCCGATACGGGAACTGCTCAAGCCAGCGCAGCATGACCCACACCGCAATAGGCCAGGCCAGCGCGTTCGTCCAGAATACTGGACGCGCAAACTGCGCCAGAAATACTTTCAGGATGCTGCCGAATTCGCCACCAAGTACGTTGCGAATGCCGATTTCGCGGGTGCGCCTGCGTGCTTCGAACGCAACGAGCCCATAAAGACCCATGCAAGCCACTATGATCGCAAGCGCAGCAAAACCCGACAGCAAGCGGCCCTCATTTAGTTCCTTGTCGAACGCCTGCCGCACGTTGGTTTCTGCGAAGCCTGTCTGGGCCTCGGTAAACGGCCGCAGGTCTCTCCAAACTCTTTGCAATTCACCGGCAATACCAGACGTGGCGGACTCGTCAACTTTCAAAGTGAGATACCAGGAAGCGAGCGTCTGTAGGCTGTAAGCTTCATTCCCCGGTGCGGAATGAAGCGAGCCGAACTGGTTGTCGGCGACAACACCGATGATTTCTACTGGATGCCAGGCCCTGGTCCGATCAGGTCCTCTTCTGTTTTCTTCGATTACTGCTCCCACAGCGTCGGCGGGACTGGTGAACCCCAGCGCCCTGATAGCCGTTTCGTTCAGCACAATGCGATCGCCCTCGAATTGGAGCCGCGGGTTTGGCAGCGTCGCCATGGCCGTCTGGCTTGCGCCGTCGAGTTCGGCATCGTAGAGGCGGCCCGCGAGCAGCTTGATGTTATAGATTGCAAAGAAATCGTAATCGACTTGATAGGTAGTCGTTTCGGTGAGACTGCTTCCGTCACCATCGCGGCGCAGGTCCCGCAAGAATAGATTCCCCGACTTGACGGCCTCATGCGATGTCAGTGCCACGTACTCGACGCCAGGAAGATCGGCTATGTTGTCTCGCAGCACCGCGACTTCGCTTGGACTCGTGACATCGTACAGCGTCAAGGTCACCACATTGGCCGTTTCGAAGCCGGGATCGCGCTGCCGCAGGTAGGACAGTTGCAGATACAGCACCACCGTCGCGATGATCAGCATCGTCGCGATCAAAAACTGAAAACTCACCAGTAATTTACGCAAGATCCCGGCACCCAGCGTGCCACTTTGTCCGCCCGGCTTAAGCACCTTTTCAGGCCTCTGCCGTGCAAGAACCAGCGCAGGATAAACACCGCCGATGCTCCCGGTGAGCAGAAACAAAACAGCGAGGGCAATCAAGGTACTGCCTTCCGTCAAATCGATACTCAGCGTCGTCTGGATCAAGACAGCGAATACAGGCAGCGTAATTTCAAGCAAGGCCAGCGCGGCCACCAGTGCAATGAAGGCAAGTATCAGCGCCTCACCGACAAACTGGGCGAGCAGGTAGTCGCCCGTGGCGCCCGCTGTTTTGCGAATACCGACTTCGCGCTGACGTTCGACACTCCGCGCCAGCGCAAGGATGATGAAATTACTCCAGCCGATGACCAGCACCAGGAGCGCAATGATGCCAAAGGTGTTGACGGTTACTTGCGAACCCCCGTCCTCGTCCGTGTTGGGATTGAAATAGATATCGCGGATGGGTTGGAAACGGTATTTGAACTGATCGGTCGTCGTGCTGCCTTCCGGCACAGGCAAAGTTACCTGCTGATTAACGAAATCATCCAGGCGCGCAGCTAGAGCGGCAGCATCAACACCGTCCCGCAGCAGGAAGTAGCTGTGGGCCCCACCAAACCAGTTTTCCGGGGCCTGCGTTTCCGGCACGCTGTTTTCATCGAGTAGACTGAAGCTCCCGAGATCCAGCTTGCCCTTACCTGGGGGCAATCTATACACCGCAGCCACTTCGTAATTGACGTCTCCTTTCTCGGCTATTTCCCAGGTCAACAGTTTGCCCAACGCTGATCGTTCACCGAAGAGCTGGCGAGCAGCTTCCTCACTCAACGCAACACGGTTGGGCGCTGCAAGTGCCTCCTGCAGGCTACCCTCCAAGACTTCGAAATTGAAGATATCGATGAATGCCCTGTCCACCTGGAATAGGAACTGTTGGAATGACTCGTCGCCTGATTTCACCGTGGACGCTATCGCGATGTTGCGGGCGGCCATTTCGATTTCGTCGGGGAAGAACTGCTTCAGCCGCGGGCCTGCCCGTTCCGAAACGTTGGATAGGGACGCTTCGGTGTCTGTGAACGTAACGATGTTGACCAGGCGGACGATCCGGTCTGCGTTTTCCCAACGAGACTCATAGGAATACTCATCGCGCACATAAACACCGATGATGAGAAACGCGCACAAACCCAGTGCCAGCCCGAGGATGTTGATGGCGGCAATTGTTTTCTGCTGCACAAGATTGCGAAAAAACACTTGGAAATAACTGCGCCACATGAAGGCATCTCCTTTACTGTAGGGTCAGAACCCCTTTCAACCTATTCATAACGTAGCGCCAGTACAGGTTTCCGACTCGCCGCCTTCGCTGCCACGCCACCAACTGTCACCCAGGCGATGCACAGCGCAAC
>JAZKEH010000085.1:0-2094 GCA_040387155.1 Pseudomonadota bacterium
ACAACGAACACACAGGTGAAACCCAGCTTGATCGCTGACAGTCCAAGTTCAATGAATTCCTTGTCCTTGTAACCGTTGCAGATAATGAGACTGCCGGGCTCTTCCAGCGTTGACAGCGCCACGACGATCTCGGGTTTGCTGCCCACTTCAAAGCCATGTTTGTAACGCGCACCGAAGGCAGCGATTTCTTCAACCACCTGGCTCTGCTGGTTTACCTTGATCGGGTATACACCGCGATATTCGCCCTTGTAGCCGTGCGATTCGATGGCGGCGCGAAACGCCATGTTCAGGCGTTTGATCTGCGCATCCAGAATATTTTCGATGCGCAACAGCACGGGCATCTGCAGATCACGCTCGAGCATGCCATTGACGATGTCGATCAGCTCAACGGAAGCATTGAGCGTACGCGCAGTGACGTTGCCGTTCTTGGAAACGCTGAAATAGTCGTTGCCCCAGCGTTCAAAGCCATAAAGCTCGAGTGATTTTTTGGCAGACCACTCGCCACTGTGTCCGCGAGTCGACGCTGGTTTGGCTGGCGCCTGCTTGGGTGCTTTGCCGGATTTTTTGCGGGAACCAGCGGTTTTGACGGCAGATTTCTTGGCAGCGTTCAATACAGTTTCCTCGATGGAATACGTGGAAGAAGACGTAATGGAAGGCCCTGTTAAAGGAGGCGCGATTGTAACGACTTCCCCCCCTAAATCTACCCTGAATTTATAAATTTTGGGTGAGGATTAAACCCTCAATCTTCCCGCTGCCAAGTCTTGATGGCCTCCGTATTGTCGGCATCGAAACCAAGCTTGCGCAGGGCATCTGCCCACCGCTGATTCACCAACATGGTGACCGGAGCATCCAGACCCACGGCAGTCGCCAGATCTGCGGCAATCTGCACATCCTTCGCCATCAATCCCAGTTTGAAACCAGTGGCGTATTTGTGGTCAAGCACGTGTTCTTTCATCACTACTTCCGAGATGAAAGACTTGCCCGTGGAAACGTTGAGAATATCGACCAGCGTGTGGGGATTGAGGCCAAAACGCTCGGCAATCATGATGGCTTCACTGGTAGCAGCGAACGCGGTGGCGCCGAGCAGGTTGTTCAAGGCCTTGCACGCATGTCCCGAACCGCTGCCGCCGGTATCGAACAGACGATTTCCCATGGCACTCAGGACCGGCTTTGCTTTTTCGATGGCCGCCGGATCGTCGCCACCAATCATGATGGCGAGTGTGCCGGCCTTGGCGCGCGGCTCTGCACCAGACACCGGCGCATCGAGCAGCACAATGCCTTTCTCTGCCAACAACTTCGCCAACTGGCGGGTGCCGACCGGTTCGGACGAACTCATGTCAACAACCAGGGTGCCGGGTAGCGCATGCCGCATGAAGGAACCATTCTGGCCTTTGACCAGCACATCATGGACGATGCCACCAGTCGGCAACATCGTGACGACGATGTCCTGGCGGGCAATGTCCGTCAGTGAGTCGGTCGCCGTCGCAGCATGCTGACGACAGAAGTCCTGCCCGCGTGCCGTGCTCAAATCAAATACAGTCACCGCGAAACCGGCCTTGACCAGATTCGCGGCCATCGGCCAACCCATGGTGCCGATGCCGATAAAGCCTACGCGCAACGATGCAGTCATCTCAGTCGAGCCCCAGTCGTTTCAGCACTTCCTTGGCGGCCGCAAAGCCTTCCACACCCGTTGGAATGCCCGCATAGACAGACGTGTGCAAAATGATTTCGCGAATCTCTTCGACTGAGACGCCATTGGCCAGTGCACCTTCGACATGGCCTTTCAACTGGTTGGGACGGCACAGCGCTGTCAGCGCGGCCAGCGTGATCATGCTGCGGGTTTTGCGATCCAGTCCGGGCCGTTGCCAGACATCACCGAAGCACCAGGTCGTGACCATGTCTTCCAGTGGGCGGTTGAAGCTGCTGGCCTGATTCACCCGCTCTTCGGCGCCGGCATCTCCCCACATGCTGCGTCGTAGTTCCATCCCGGCCTGGTAATGTTTGTCATCACTCATTTTTCTTCTCCGTTTTTGGCTATGGTTGTTGGCCATGCCTTCTATTGATAAAGCAGTATCAAAGATCGCGGCTGCGGGT
>JAZKEH010000086.1:0-3584 GCA_040387155.1 Pseudomonadota bacterium
GATAGGTATCTTCCAGCAATGCACCCGGTGGCAATTCCACCGACATCTGCGTGAAGCCGTTGTTGCCAGCCGGCGCGAAGCCAGTTGGCAGGAAACGATAGAGCGACAGCATGCCACCCATGACGACAGCGGACACCAGCACCACGATGCCGCGATGCTGCAAACACCAACGGACTTTTTCGAGGTACCACAACAACCAGCGGCCTTCTTTCTCTTCCTCCTGATGGGGTTTCAGGAAGTAAGCAGCCATCATTGGTGTCAGCATGCGAGCGACCAGCAGCGAGAACAGCACTGCGATCGTCACCGTGAAACCGAAGGGCAGGAAGAACTCCCCGGCGATGCCACCCATGAAGGCGACCGGAATAAAGACAGCGCAGATGGTCAGCGTGGTAGCAACAACAGCCAGACCAATCTCAATGGCCGCATCCATCGCCGCTTCGCGCGGCTTCTTGCCCATGCGCAAATGCCGAACGATGTTCTCTACTTCCACAATCGCATCGTCGACGAGAATCCCCACCACGAGCGTTAGCGCGACCAGCGTCAGAATGTTCAGCGTGAAGCCAAAGACGTAGATGATCCAGAAAGTGGGGATGATCGACAGCGGCAGGGCAGCAGCGGAGATCAGCGTTGCACGCCAGTCGCGCAGAAACAGCCACACGACAAGTACGGCGAGGAAGGCGCCTTCGACCAGCATTTCCATCGAAGCGTCATACGACGTCTGAATGTATTCAACGGTGGAGTTCACTTCCGCAAAGGCTACGTCGGGATACTGCACCTTCAGATCTTCAACGACCTGACGCGCGTCCTTGGCAACGTCCAGCGCGCTGGCGCCCCACGAACGTACCACTTCAAATCCAACTACCGGCTTGCCATCCAGCAAGGCCATCTGTGTTTTTTCACTGCTTTGATCGCGTACATCAGCGAGTGAATCAAGACGTACGCTGCGGCCATCCGGCAACAGGATCGGCAACTCCTTCAGATCCTGTACCGAGCTGACGAGGCCAGTGGTACGTACAGTTTGTTGCAAGCCGCCGAGGCGAGCTTCGCCACCGGGATATTCCGACGCAATGCGACGCAACTGGCGCGACACGTCCATCGCCGTGGTGCGCATTGCTGCGATACGGTCTGGATCAAGATCCACACGAATTTCGCGATCAACACCGCCAACGCGCGAGAAGCGGCCAACGCCGGGCACGGCAGTCAAGGCACGGGCCAGTTCCAGATCCACGAACCACGACAGTTCGGTCTCCGTCATTTTTTCCGAGCTGACACTCCACGTCACAATGGCGCCACCGGCGGTGGTATTGCGCGAGATGATCGGCTCGTTGGCATCCTGCGGCAGTTCCGAGCGGATACGCGTCAGCGCATCGCGGATGTCATCCATCTTTTCATTGATGTCGACACCGAAGGTGAACTGGATGATCGTTGTCGAAGAACCTTCATTCACGGTGGAACGTAGTTCATCGATGCTGGCAATCGTAGCGACGGCATCTTCAACTTTACGCGTGACTTCCGATTCCATCTGCGTTGGTGCCACACCTGGATAGGTGACAGTCACCACGATGGCAGGAAACTCAACGTCCGGACGATCCAGCACGCCGAGCTTTGGAAAGCTGATAAGCCCCGCCACCGTCAGTGCGAGGAACATCATGATGACGGGAACCGGGTTGCGAATGGACCAGGTAACAAAGTTCATATCAGCGAGCCTCTACCACGTTGACGAGATCACCGTCTTTCAGAAAACCGGCACCATTGGTCACGATGTTGGCGCCTGGCTCCAGGCCATCAAGCACTTCAATGCTGTTGCCCTGCAAAATACCGGTCTGGATCAACTGGCGGCTCACCTTGCGGTCGGGCTGCACGATGAATACATAGTTGTAACCATCGCTGCTGACGAGAGCCGACAGCGGCACCAGCAAGGCTTCGCTCGCGGTATATTCAATTTTTCCACGTGCAAACATGCCGGGGCGCAGCGATGCATCACCTTCGATGTCGACATAGATCAGACCGTTATGGGTGCTGGGATTTACGGTAGGGGAGACCACACGGATCGTGCCCGCATGTTCCTTGCCATCAACACTGGTGATGATGACGGTCTGGCCAACCTGCAGCGACGGCAAGCTGGTTTCTGGCACTTCACCACGCCATTCAACGCGGCCCTGGCGCAACAAACGCAGCATTTCGCCGCCGGCCTGCGCGAGCTGGCCAACAGTAACGGTACGCGAGGTGATAACGCCGGTATCGGGTGCTTTCACGGTAGCGAACTGCAGTCTGAGTTTGGCTGCATCGAGATCGGCTTTGGCGCCATCGCGGCGGGCGCGGGCGGTCAGTGCTTCACTGTTGATGCGATCAAGGTCTGCGGTGGATAGCAATTTTTTGTCGGCGACTGATTTCGCACGTTCCATCGCAAGGTCGGCATTCACTGCCTGGGCTTCGGCTTGCTTCAGTGCGGCATCACGCGACGAAAGGTCCGCCTGCAGCAACGACACCGACAGTTTGACCAGTGGCTGGCCAGCGGTGACGACGTCGCCGACATCGACCAACACCTCTTCCACACGATAACCGCCCACTTCAGGCGCGATGACCACATCCTGCCATGCATTCACGGTACCGTTGATCGTCAGGTAACGGGTGAACTGGCCGGTCTCGGCCTTGCCCGCATTGACAGTAAGGCTGGCTTCGCTGCTAAGCGACGAATTGTTGTCTTGCGCAACAATCGGGGAAACGAACGACACAAGGGAGAGGCTGAGTGCCAGGCCAGCCAAAGTTTTAGCTGGAACACGGGCAATACTACGCAGGGCGAACATGAGGATATCCAAAAAAATTATGACCGACGAGTCAGTTTATCACGACAGACGTATTGTCTGGGCAGTTTTTCATGTATTTTCCTTTAAAAATCCACGCTTCTTCTCTCACTACTCCTATCAAAACATGGCCGGGCCCGCTCAGCCACCCGGATTGCCTTTTGCCATGACAGACCAACACCCCTTCAGTGCCCTCGGGCCAGATCAGGTACTCACCGCTATTGAAAGCACTGGCCTCATTTGCGATGGCCGCATGCTCGCCCTCAACAGCTACGAAAACCGCGTGTACCAGGTGGGCATTGAGGCAGGTGAACCGATAGTCGCCAAGTTCTACCGGCCGGCCCGCTGGAGCCGCGAGCAAATAGAGGAAGAACACCAGTTCATCCGCGAACTCGAAGCGGCCGAGTTACCGGTGGTGGCGCCGTTGCTCAATGCCGAGGGCAGCAGCCTGTACGACTATCCGCCCTTCAAATTTGCGATCTTTCCGCGTCGAGGTGGTCGCTTGCCCGAGCTGGATTTCGACACCCTCAATAGCGTGGGCCAAACACTGGGCAAACTGCATAGCATCGGCCGCCTGCGGCCGTTCCGCTTCCGGCAGGAACTGACGGTGGCAGGGCACGGAGAGACCAGTTGTCACTTTTTGCTGGAAAACGACTTCATTCCGTCCGAGTTGCTGCCCGCCTATGAATCGCTGACCAATGATCTGCTCGACCGTATTGATGATGTGTTTCACGACTGTGAGCAAGTAAGCCATCTGCGCCTGCATGGCGATTGCCATCC
>JAZKEH010000087.1:0-2094 GCA_040387155.1 Pseudomonadota bacterium
TCATCACCAGCGCGCACACATCGATGCCGCGCAAGACGAATGAAATCGTCTTCGTTGCGCGTGTAGATCACATTTTTCACGTTCAATTCTGCCTTGATGTAGCTCTCCAGGCGTGCGATTTCATCGAGCATGCTCTGCTCGCGATGAATAATCGTCAGTTGGGCCAGCGGAGTCTTGGTCTTGATTTTCACCTGATTACGCTTCTGGCGGCCGAGCAGAATGATGTTTTGCATGCGCGTGACAGCAGCTTCGAGCTCGGGCTGGATCAGGTTCGTATTGGCATTCGGGAAGCGACACAGATGCACCGACTCCGGCTGCTGTACGCCGGCAGGCGCATACGGCAGCAGCAACTGATAGATGTGTTCGGCGAGGAATGGCGCAAACGGCGCCATGCCAAGCGTCAACGTATGCAGTGTCTGGTACAGCGTTTGGTAGGCCGCTTCCTTGTCGGTAGATTTGCCTTCCACCCAGAAGCGTCCACGATTGAGGCGGATGTACCAGTTGGTAAGGTCTTCGATGAATTCAAACAGCGCCGGTACAACGTTGTAGAGGCGATAGCCGGCCATCTCGCGGGTGACATTGGTCAACAGCGACTGCAGGCGCGACAGCATCCACTGGTCAGTGATGTTGGTAGACGCCCGTGCATCTGCCTGGGCCTGCCACTGATCAATGTCAGCATAGGTCTGCAGAAACTTGAACGAGTTCAGCCAAGGGAGCAGCGCACGCCGCACCATGTCCTTCACGCCGGCGTCTGCAAAGCGTTGTTCTTCGGCTTTGACGAGACCTGAGTTAATCAGATAGAGACGCAGTGCATCGGCACCGTACTCTTCCATCAGCACTTCGGGTGGTGTGTAGTTGCGCAGTCGCTTCGACATCTTCTTGCCGTCTTCCGCCATGACGATGCCATTGACGATGACGTTCTTGAAGGCCGGCTTGTCGTACAGCGCTGTACTCAACACCAGCAGTGTGTAGAACCAGCCACGCGTCTGGTCGAGACCCTCGGCGATGTATTCGGCCGGGAAGCCATCCTTGAACAGTTGCTCGTTCTCGAACGGGTAGTGCAATTGCGCATAGGGCATCGAACCGGATTCAAACCAGCAGTCGAGTACTTCCGGTACGCGGCGGTAGATGCCGTCTTCATTTGCGCGCGTGAACGTGAGGTCATCGACGAATTCACGATGCAGATCATGCACGCGCACGCCGGTGAGTTGTTCCAGCTCGGCAATCGACCCCAGACAAACAGCGGTGCCGGTCACATCGTTGACCCAGATCGGCAGCGGCGTGCCCCAGTAACGGTTGCGCGAGATACACCAATCCAGCGCGTTCTGCAGCCAGTTGCCCATACGACCGTTCTTGATGTGCTCGGGCACCCAGTTGATTTGCTGGTTGGCGGCAACCAGACGATCACGCAGTTGTTCGACCTTCACGTACCACGACGGAATCGTGCGGTAGATGATCGGTGTATCCGAACGCGGGCAGAACGGGTAGCTGTGAACGATAACGTCCTGGTGGAACAGTTTACCTTCTTCCTTCAGTCGGCGAATCAGCGCCTTGTCGGCTTCCTTCACGTAGACGCCAACGTAGTCGCTGACTTCGGCTGTGAACTTGCCTTCGAAATCGATAGGGCAGGGCGTGGCCTTTACACCATTGGCCTTCATGACGCGGAAGTCATCCTCACCAAAGGCGGGTGCCAGATGCACCACACCGGTACCGCTGTCGGTAGTCACGTAATCATCGGCGAAGACGCGGAAAGCGCCTTCGGCAGCGAGTTCGGCAAAGTACGGGAACAGTGGTTGATACAGTTTGCCGACGAGGGCCGTGCCCGGCAGTGTTTCGAGTACGGTGAGTTGTTTGTTCTTGCCAACCGTTTCCAGTCTCGCCTGTGCCAGATAAATTTTGCGACCGGTATCGGTTTCCTGCACCAGTACGTAATCAATATTGGCGTTTACGCAAAGGCCGAGGTTGGAAGGCAGCGTCCACGGTGTTGTCGTCCATGCGGCAACGTAGGCATCTTCATCTTTCAGTTTGAACAGCACGGTAACGGCCGGGTCCTGCACATCCTGATAGTTGGAGCCCGCTTCGAAGTTCGACAGC
>JAZKEH010000087.1:2104-9544 GCA_040387155.1 Pseudomonadota bacterium
AGCACTGTGCCGAGCGCGGTTGAAAAGGGCACGACCTTGACGCCGCGATAGACCAGATCTTTCTGCCACAGCTGTTGCATGACCCACCAGACCGACTCCATGAAGGAAGGATCCATCGTCTTGTAGTCATTGCGGAAATCCACCCAGCGGCCAATACGGGTGATGGTCTTTTCCCACTCGGCAGTGAAGCGTTGCACGATCTTGCGGCATTCATCGTTGTAACCCTTGATGCCAAGTTCGGCGACGGCTTGCTGCGAGCTCATGCCGAGTGCCTTGTCGATTTCGTGTTCAATTGGCAGTCCATGGCAATCCCAGCCGAAGCGACGCTGCACGTAGTAACCCTGCATCGTGTAGTAGCGTGGAATGATGTCTTTCAGGGTGGAGCCAACGAGATGGCCGTGATGTGGCAAGCCGGTTGCGAAGGGAGGGCCATCGTAGAAGATGTAGGGAGCACAGGAACGCGTCTGCTCCAGCGAACGCTGGAACACATTCTTCTCATGCCAGAATTTCAGCACAGCATGCTCGGCCTGCACGAACGAGAAACTGTCGCCGGCGCCTTCGCTGCGATCGTCTGACATGCTGCTGACTTCGGTACTCACAAAAACACTCCTGCTGACTGTGGATGCTGCGACGCCCGCGGCGTTCGAAGCCTCCCTTCAAGAACTGCGCACCGTATTTACCAGTGGCGCCTTTTTCGGTTCACTAAAAATGCAAAACCCGCCTAAAGAGGCGGGTTTTGAATGCGCAAATGCCTTCAACCCACCGTGCGGTGTCGAATAATAAAACGGTATATGGCGAAGGATTTGCTGGCGTTCATGGCCGGGCAGGATAGTGGCTGGCACTGCAAAGTACAAGCTGCGGTCAGCACCGTACTGTTCGGACTGCTGAAAAATGCAGTTTAGCTTCACTTTTACACCGCTGGCCGGGCTTGCGAACTGCGGTATAGTCGTAAAAAACAAGGTCTTACAGAGGGGAAGTACCGAATGAAACTGCGCAAGTTATTGCCGGCAGGCTGTCTGTTCGCATTGGCATCGCTACCCGCTATTTCGATGGGCCAGGAAGGCTATCCGCTCGACGGAACCTGGCGTGGAGAAGGTGGCCAGCCACCGGAGACCGTCGTCGTTGTCATGAGCTGGGATGGCGCCACGATCAACGGCCGTATCAATCCGGGCCGCAACACCATCAACTTCACCTCGGCCAAGCTGGATGCTGCCAACTGGCAGTTGCATGCAGAAGCCATGTCAAAGGAAGGCGAGGTCATCGTCATTGACGCCAAACTGGAAAACATTGGCTCGTATACGCGCACCCTTACTGGCACCTGGACCGTCGATGGTGTCGCCAATCCGATCGTACTGACCCGTGAGTAAAGACTGCGTGCAAGCCAAGACAGGGGACACCATGCTCGTGCAACTTTCGAAGACTTTTTCCAGCCACCGCAAATTGCTGGCAGCAGCAATGCTGTTGGCGTTGACCGCCTGCGGCGGTGAGACCACTACTGAAACACCTGACGCTGCCACCACCGCGGTTGCACGTGAAACCCCACGCTACGACGACAGCGTCGTTCGCTTCGACCGCGTACCCGGTGAACAGGGTTACTGGGGTAACCCCAGCAAACATTCGCTGATCGAAACCGGCGTGGACGTGCCCATGGACGAACAGGGCCTGCTGGCGAATATCGCCGATGCTTCCAAGGTGGCGCCGTTCATGGACTGGTCGCTGGCCTTGTACCAGTATCGCCAGAACAACGGCTTGAAGGACGATCCGGTCAACGTTTGCATTTCGCCAGCCGGTCCACGTCATCTGCAGGCTGATGGCGGTTTCCGTATCATCCAGGACCGCAACTACGATCGCGTCTATCTGATGTTTGGCGGTGGCAACCGCAACTGGCGTCACATCAACATGGATGGCCGTATGCCACCGAATCCTGATGAAGTCACCGGCACCTATTACGGCTATTCAACCGGCCATTGGGAGGGCGACACGTTGGTCGTCGAGTCCAGCGGCTTCAATGATCGCTTCTGGTTCTCGAACGGTGGTTTGCCGCACACCGCGATGTTGCACCTGACTGAACGTTTCACCCGCAATGATTACGATACGCTGACTTACCAGGTCACGATCACCGATCCCTACACTTACACGCGTCCATGGAACGCCGAATGGACGCTGGACTGGATTGATGGCGAGATCGAAGAGCATTTTTGCGAGCAGTAAATTTTTACATCCAATGTGGAAACCCCGGAGGTAACCCATGCTTAAACCATTGATGAAAACTGGAGCTCTGCTGACAGGCATGTTGCTGTTGGCATCGGCTGCCATGGCGCACCATTCGTTCCGTGCACAGTATGATTCCGAGAAGCCGGTATCGCTGAATGGCTATGTCACCAAGGTGGAATGGTTCAATCCACACGTCTACTTCTACGTTGACGTCGAAAATCCCGAAACGGGCAAGATTGAAAACTGGGGCGTTGAAATGGGCCCGCCCCATATGCTGCAGAACCGCGGCTGGAAAAAGAACAGCATGACAATCGGTGATGAAGTAAACGTCGAAGCCACGCGTGCCCGTGATGGCAGCTTCACTGCCAATGCCCGCAGCGTAAAACTGGCCGCTACCGGCGAAACACTGGGTGCTGCATCCAGCGAATCACAAACCCTGACTGGCGGCGCTGGTGCTGACAAGCCTGATGTTGGCCTGGGCACTGGCAACTAGGCTCGTATGAATACGCTGTCGCCGGTAACCGCGATCGCTGCTGCCACAAGCCTGCTGGCGGCGCGCGCATGTTCCATACTCCCTATGGTCTGGAAATCATCGATCTCGGGGAGGAAGTGTTGATCGCCAATATTGGCTCTCCGCATTCATGGCGCCAGATTTACATGGATGGTCGTCCACATCCGCAAAATTATGCGCCGGGTTGGTATGGGCACTCGGTTGGACGCTGGGAAGGTGATACGCTGGTCGTTGATACGGTCGGTTTTCTCGGCGATGAAAAATTCTGGATCAGCCGCGATGGTTTTCCGCACACCACCCAATTGCATACGATAGAAAAATTCTCCCGACCGACTTATGGCAGGCTGCGTTACGAAATTACCGTTGATGATCCGGGTGCTTACACGGCGCCGTGGACTGGCGGCTGGTTCCTCTACTTCACGCCGGGCAATGAGCCGTTCGATTACCTGTGCCAGGAAAACAATCTCGACCCACAGCGTCTGGCTGGCGGCGTCGAATCCCTTTAGTGCTCTTCCGCGAAGTTCTCCCCTCAGCAGTTTTCTCCTGCGCTTGCAGCGAAAGCTGCCAGCCCGTGTGCTTGCTCGTTCTTCTCTTCTCCCATGACAGTCGCGTTCACTTCCACCCTGATCGACCAGATCATCAAGGGGCGCTGTCCCGACTTCGCGCAATTGATGGGCATGCAACGGCTTGGTACCACTGAACTACGGGTGAATGTTTTCCTGCCAGGTGTGCAAGCCGTTGACGTAGTCAGCAGCAATGGCAAGCGCGTACTGGGTCCGTTGCAACGACTGCATGCGGAAGGCCTTTTTTCCGGCAATTTCCCCGGCAAGAAAAAGCAGGACTACCGGTTGCGGTTGACCTATGCCGACAGCTCGGTCCTGCAGGATGATCCCTATCGTCATTCCCCGCTTTTGGATTCGGCAGAGCTGCAATTGTTCAGTCAGGGCAGGCATGAGCAGGCCTGGCAACTGCTGGGTGCGCATCCGCGTGTGGTCGGCGACAGCGAAGGTGTTCACTTTGTACTGTGGGCGCCATTGTCGCGGCGGGTATCGGTATTGCTGCAACGCAGTCACTGGGACGGTCGTGTCCATGTGATGCATCACCATGCCCAACATGGATTGTGGGAGTTGTTCGTGCCGGGCTTGCAGCCGGAAGCCCATTACAAATTCGAGTTGATGGATGACCAGCAACGCACGACTGTGCTGTGTTACGACCCGTTTGCGCGACAGGTGGAGCCGCAGCCGGCTTTCTGCTCCCGCGTCGTGGCGCCGCACGAGTATTTGTGGCGTGATCACTTCTGGCAATTGCAACACAGTAATCAATCCAGTCAGGGCATGCCGCTGGCATTGCATGAATTAACCATCGGTGAAAATCTGGTTGTACCCGGTGTGCATTGGCAGCAACTGGCTGCATTGTTGCTGCCGCAGATACGTCAGCAAGGCTTTACCCATTTGCTGCTGCGTGATGCCAATGCGTGCGCGATCAAGAGTCAGCAAGTACAGCCCGCGCTGTTGGCGGCTGTTCCCGGATTGGGTTCCTGCGAGGCATTGCAGACCTTTGTGGAAGAAGCGCACGAACAGGATCTGGCAGTGATCTGGGATCTGTCCCTGGTCGCGTTGCTGGGTGCGCACGGACTGCCGCTGCAACTGCCGCTCAATATTGATCTGCATACGCTGGGGGGTCCCCTTGCCAGCATAATTCTTGGCTGCATTGGCTACTGGCACCAGCAATTGCACATTGATGGTTTTCGCCTGCGTGAGCTTGATCTGCTGCTCAGCATGCCGGTGGGCGGTAAGACTGCGGCCCGCGGACGTCGCAATACTGGCACTGACAACCCGTTTGCACGTGAATGGTTGAGTCAGCTGCTTGCCCGTATCCGCGACCAGTTCCCCTCGCTGCTGCTGTTGGCTGAAACCACGGTGAGCTGGCCTGAATTGACCCTGCCTGCCAGCAAGGGTGGTCTCGGTTTTGACTACCGGATGACTGCACCTGTGTTGCCAACCCCGTTCATTGCCCACGAAGTGGGGCTGTGGCTGCAGCAAAGCCTGCAGTTGCTGCAGGACGGTAATCGCCTGCAGCACTTGTTGAGCGTCGCGCCCGTGGCTGGCGCCGACCCGGAGTTGCAGCAGTTGCTGATGCTGGCGCTATGGAGCCTGCCAGGTCGCAAGCACATGCGGCTGGATTGCCAGCTGACAGTCGGTTCCAACTGGCAACCCGAGAGCGGCCATGACTGGGAGCTGCGCTATGCGACGGCGCTGTGCGACGCCCGCAAGACACTGCTGAAGGAATTGAATTTTCTCTACCAGGGCAATCCCTGTCTCTATGAACTGGATGCCACTCATGAGGGAATCAATGTGTTGCATTGCATGCCCACAATCATTGCGTTTGAGCGTCTGGCCCGGCATGGAGGTGACAGCATGCTTGTGCTGATCAATACAGCAGACGAGGCCTGCAGTGACATCCGGCTGAGGCCGGCACAGGCCGCCCGCTATCGCCTATGCTGCCGCGGTGGGTCCAGTAACACAGCGCTACCCGATCAATTGCAGCCTGTGAACGGTGACAACACCGGCACGCTTTCGCTGTCGTTGCCGGGACGCACTGCCGCGGTTTACACCACGACTGAATGAGAGCGATTTTGGTGCAAAAAATTCGTGGGTTTTGCAGCATCTGATCTGTTTTACGCTTTCGTTGGTACATCGCTGGACGCTGGAATTACAGCTATGGCAAGATGCAGTCAGTTCGATTAATCAGGGAAATGCTGCAGCTGTATGCCGATCGACTGGAAATCCTATGAACCCGGTATCTACTTCGATGAGCTGATCAGCGCGCCCGGTAAATCCCGTCCTTTCGCCCGTACCCTCGCCAAATATCTTGCTTCGCTGTCCGACGAAGAATTGCAACGTCGGCAGGAGGCTGTCAAACATGCCATCAAGACGATGGGGATTTCCTTCACGGTCTACAGCGAAGCCGGCAACATCGACCGCGAATGGCCGTTTGATCTGATCCCTCGCGTCATTCCGTTGAAAGAATGGCAGGTGACCCAACGCGGTCTCGAGCAGCGGTTGCACGCCCTCAATGCCTTCATCCACGACGTCTACAACGAAGGCAAGATTTTCAAGAACAAGGTGGTGCCGCGCGAATTGATTCTTGATTCCGGCAACTACCGTCCGCAATGCCAGGGGATGAAACCCAAGTACCACGTGTGGGCCAACATCTGCGGCACCGACCTGGTTCGCAACAACGACGGCCAGTTCTATGTGCTGGAAGACAACTTGCGGGTGCCTTCCGGGGTGTCGTACATGCTGGAAAACCGTACGGTGACCAAACGTGTGTTTCCTGAACTGTTCGAAGATTCCGAGATTCTGCCCAACAGTGATTATCCCGGCCAGTTGTATGAAATGCTGGCGTCGCTGTCGCCGCGCGACAAGGCCAAGCCGGAAGTGGTCGTATTGACACCCGGCATCTACAATTCCGCCTACTTTGAACACAGCTTCCTGGCGCAGCAGATGGGCGCCGAGCTGGTGCAGGGCAGTGACTTGCAGGTCGAGGACGACAAGGTCTACATGAAGACCATTGATGGTCTCGCGCAAGTCGATGTCATCTACCGTCGCATTGACGACATGTTCCTCGATCCGAAAGCCTTCAATCCGGAATCCACCCTCGGTGTTGCCGGCCTGCTCGATGCCTGGCTGAAAGGCAACGTGGCATTGGCCAATGCGCCCGGTGCGGGTGTGGCGGATGACAAGGTCATCTATACCTTCGTACCGGCGATGATCAAATACTATCTCGGCGAAGAAGCCATTCTGCCGAACGTGCCGAGCTACCTGTGCATTGATGACGCGCAGTGCGATCACGTGCTGAAGAATCTCGACAAGCTGGTCGTCAAGCCGGCAAACGAAAGCGGTGGTTACGGCATGCTGATGGGGCCGAAGTCCACGAAGAAAGAGCGGGAAGAGTTTGCTGCCAAGATCAAGGCGAATCCGCGCAACTACATGGCGCAGCCATTGGTGCACCTGTCGACATCGCCGATTCTCACCGACCACACGGTAGAGCCGCGCCACATCGATCTGCGTCCCTTCATTCTGCAAGGCAAGAATACCTATGTGACGCCCGGTGGTTTGACACGCGTTGCACTTATCAAGGGCTCCTATGTCGTCAACTCCTCGCAGGGCGGCGGTAGCAAGGATACGTGGATCGTTGATGAGAACGGTGTGCCGGGCAGCAAGGCAGCCGGAGGAGCAGACTGATGCTGTCGAGTGTTGCTGAACGCGTTTACTGGCTGGGCCGTTATCTGGAGCGCGTGGAAAACACGGCGCGTCTGGTCAATGTCTATTCCTCGATGCTGCTGGATCTGCCGAGCGGTTCCCACATCGGCTGGAGCTTGTTGGTGGATATCACCGGTTGCAGCGAAGAGTATGGAAAGCTGCACCAGAGTGTTGAAGAGAAGCAGGTAGTCAAATTCCTGCTGGCAGATGGCAAGAACTACGCCTCTGTCATCAACTGCGCCAGCATGATGCGCGAAAACGCCCGCACCACGCGTGAAGTCATTCCGGCGGAGGCGTGGGAACAGATCAACAATCTCTATCTGACGCTGAAGGACGCGCTGACAAAAACCATCAGCCGCCGCTCACGCCAGCAAATGCTGGAAGCAGTCGAAGCGGATTGCCAACGCATCTTCGGCATCCTGTCTGGCAGCATGAGTCACAACACCGCCT
>JAZKEH010000088.1:0-4356 GCA_040387155.1 Pseudomonadota bacterium
CTTCTATATCAACGACACCGGCTGCGGCAACACGCTGGACGTGACCCATCCCTATGTCATCAAGATGGTGATGGATTCGCTGCGCTATTGGGTCACCGAGATGGGTGTCGACGGTTTCCGTTTTGACCTTGCGACCGTGCTGGGCCGCGAGCACCACGGCTTTGATCGCGGCAGCGGCTTTCTGGATGCCTTGCACCAGGATCCGGCACTGGCGGCGGTCAAGTTCATCGCTGAACCGTGGGACATCGGTCCCGGTGGCTACCAGCTGGGCAATTTCCCGACTGGCTGGAGCGAATGGAACGACCGCTATCGCGATACCGTACGCCGTTACTGGCGCGGCGATGCCGGCATGTTGCCGGAGATTGCGCGGCGTCTGCACGGTTCCAGTGACATCTTTGAACACTCCGGCCGGCGGCCTTCGTCGTGCATCAACTTCATTACCAGCCATGACGGCTTCACGTTGCGCGACCTTGTCAGCTACCGCCACAAGCACAACGAAGCCAATCTGGAAGACAACCGCGACGGCCATTCCGAGAACTACAGCAACAACCATGGCGCTGAAGGTCCCACGACCGACGCGCGCATCATCGCACTGCGCGAACAGCAACAACGCAACCTGCTGACGACGCTGATCCTGTCGCAGGGAACACCCATGCTGACCGCCGGCGACGAGCTGGGCCACACGTTGCATGGCAACAACAATGCCTATTGCCACGATTCACCGCTGACCTGGTTGCCCTGGCAGGCACTTGATGAGAGCCAGCAAACGCTGCTGGAGTTCAGCCAGTACCTGATTGGCCTGAAGACCAGTCATCCACGGCTGTGGCACAACACCTATTTGCACGACACCGGTAACGTCAATGATCCCGCCATCCGCTGGTTCAATGCGCAGGGCGAAGAAATGCAACCGCGCCATTGGGGCCAGCACAACGTGCACTGTCTTGGCTACATGGTGTCGCCGGCGGGCATCATCGGCAACGAGCATTACCTGAGTTTGTTCAATGCGAGCGATCTGCCGGTCGATATCGTGTTGCCGCTGAGCGACGAAGTGGCCGCCTGGCAGGTACTGCTGGATACCACCGTCCCCAACGGCCAGCCCGATGGCGAGACCGGAATCAGTGATAAAGCGATCAGCGACAGCCTGGTGCTGCCGGCTTTCTGCACGTTGTTGTTGCAGGCGGCACAGTAAATGCAAGCGAATGGACGGGTAGAACAGCCATTCACAAGGAGCAAGAATGAAAAGCAGTAACGAAAAGAATTTTGACGACGATTATCCCTGGCTTGGCATGGATGGCCGCGCAGTCAAAAAGGACTTGTTGCGGCACTATCATCTGACGCTATGCCGCGGCCAGTCCGATCAGGCTGAGCGCTATCTCTATCAGGCTGCCTCGCTGGCGGTGCGTGACCGTCTGGTCGAGCGCTGGTGGAACACCCGCGATCACTACCGCACCGGCAAGAAGAAGCGCGTGGCCTATTTGTCACTCGAATACCTGATGGGCCGTGCACTCAACAATGCGGTGCTCAATCTTGATCTCGAACAGCCGCTGGAAGGTGCGCTGAAAGCGTTCGGCTGCGCGCTGGAAGATGTGATGGACCAGGAGAACGACGCCGGTCTCGGCAACGGTGGCCTCGGTCGTCTGGCTGCCTGCTTCCTCGACAGTTGTGCCACGCTCGGCTATCCCGTTACCGGCTATGGCATTCGTTACGACTACGGCATCTTCCATCAGCAGATCCGCGACGGCCATCAGATTGAAGTACCCGATCATTGGCTCGAAGGCGGCACGCCATGGGAAATCGTCTCGCCGGAAAACATGCGCATCGTCAAATTTGGCGGCCATACCGAAACATGGACGGATGAGAAGGGGCGTCATCGTGTGAAATGGATCAGCGCAGTCGATGTACAGGCAGTAGCGCACGACGTGCCGATACCGGGTTACCGCAACGGCACCGTCAATACCTTGCGTCTGTGGAAGGCTGACAGCAGTACCAAACTGGGTCTGGCCGAATTCAACTCGGGTGATTATCAGGAAGCGGTGCAACAGCAGAATTCTGCCGCACAGATTTCGATGGTGCTGTATCCCAATGTCGCCTCCGTCAACGGCAAGGTATTGCGACTGCGTCAACAGTATTTCCTGTGTTCCGCCAGTTTGCAGGATGTGATTACCCGCTGGTTCCGTCATCACAACACCAACCGGTTGGCCAAGTTTGCTGACAAGAACTGCTTCCAGCTGAACGATACCCATCCTGCGGTGGCCGTCGCCGAAATGATGCGACTGCTGGTGGACGAGTACGAGGTCTCGTGGGGTGATGCGTGGCGCACGACGACTTCCTGCATGGCTTATACCAATCACACGTTGCTACCAGAGGCGCTGGAGAAATGGCCGGTGGCGATGTTCCGCAGTCTGCTGCCGCGTTTGCTGGAAATCATCTTCGAGATCAACCACCACTTCCTCAAGGAAGTCGCCGCCCACTGGCCTGGCGACGAAGGCAAACTACGCGAGTTGTCGATCATTGAAGAAGGACCGGAGCCGCAGATACGCATGGCCTATCTCGCCATCGTCGGCAGCCATTCGGTCAATGGCGTGGCAGCACTGCATACCGAACTGCTGAAAGACGGCCTGTTCAAGACGTTCTACGAGTTGTGGCCCACGAAATTCAACAACAAGACCAATGGCGTAACCCCGCGCCGCTGGTTGGCCTTCTGTAACCCGGGTCTGCGCGCCTTGCTCAACAAGTCGATCGGCGAAGCCTGGGTGACCGATCTCGACGAGCTGGTCAAACTGAATGGGTTTATCGACGACAAGGACTTCCGCAAACAATGGCGTCGCATCAAGCACACCAACAAGGAGGCACTGACGGCGCTGGTCAAACAGCGGACTACGGTTGAGTTCGATCCGGACATGATGTTTGACGTGCAGGTGAAACGCATCCACGAATACAAACGCCAGCTGTTGAACGTGTTGCATGTGATCCATCTCTACCTGCGCATCTGCAAGGGCGATACGGTTGGCATGGTGCCACGCTGCGTATTGATTGGTGGCAAGGCCGCGCCCGGTTACTACATGGCCAAGCTGACGATCAAACTGGTCAACAGTGTTGCCGCTGTCGTCAATGCCGACAAGCGTGCCCGTAAATGGCTGCGCGTAGCCTTCATCCCCAACTACCAGGTCAGTGCGATGGAAGTCATCAGCCCCGGTGCGGATCTTTCCGAGCAGATATCCACTGCCGGCAAGGAGGCATCGGGTACTGGCAACATGAAATTCATGATGAATGGCGCGGTGACCATTGGCACCCTTGATGGTGCCAATATTGAAATCCGTGATGCCGTGGGTCCTGAGAATTTCTTTCTGTTTGGTTTGACTGCGGCCGAAGTGGAAGAGGTCCGGCCCCATTATCAACCCAATGCGATAATTGATGCCGACCCTGACTTGAGCGCTGTCATGCAGGCGCTGGAGACTGGCATGTTCAGCAATGGTGATGGTGGCATGTTTGCAGCGCTCAGCGGCAGCATCCGCAACAACCATGATCATTGGCTGACAGCGGCCGACTTCCATTCGTTCGTGGCCGCGCAGGCGCAGGCAGCGCTGGCCTATGCGGATGAAGAACGCTGGACCACAATGAGCATACGCAATACTGCTGCCAGCGGATTTTTCTCGAGCGACCGTACGATCAAGAGCTATGCCGAGGAAATCTGGCAGTTGGAACCGCCGACATCACCACAGTCGCATTCATAACAAGATCTTGTCAGTTTTACGTCCAGGTGCACGAACAGTTTTACTCTCTCTGCCAAGAAAGGAAGGACCATGCCATGACCGACAGCAACGCACGTTATGTCAGCAGACTTACCCGCGATACCTATGCGCTGATCCTGGCCGGTGGCCGCGGCTCGCGTTTGTATGAACTCACCGAATGGCGCGCCAAACCGGCGCTGTTCTTCGGTGGCAAGTTCCGCATCATCGATTTTCCGTTGTCGAACTGCATCAACTCCGGTATTCGCCGCGTGGGTGTAGTTACCCAGTACAAGGCGCACTCGCTGATCAAGCATCTGGTGCGTGGCTGGGGCCACTTCAAGAAGGAGTTGGGGGAGGGCATCGAGATTCTGCCGGCTTCACAGCGCTACAGCGACAACTGGTACCAGGGCACAGCCGACGCCGTGTACCAGAACATCGACATCATTCGCGGCGAGATTCCGACCAATGTCATGATCCTGTCCGGCGACCATGTCTATCGCCAGGACTATGGTGACATGCTCGCCTTCCATACCGAGCGTCAGGCCGACATGACGGTGTCGTGTTTCGTGGTGCCTATTGCTGAGGCCGCGAAGGCCTTCGGTGTGGTGCAGGTAGACGAGAACTA
>JAZKEH010000089.1:0-1815 GCA_040387155.1 Pseudomonadota bacterium
ACGACCGCCCTTGGACAGCAGGGTCATAAAATCAATCGTGCTGTTAGCGCTTGGCTGGGCCTGATGCTGGCGGATCTGTGTGTAGAGGAAAGCCAGCTGAAAATACATGGCGCGCATTGCATTCTGATCGCCTTCCCACAAGCGTGTCGCCATGTCAGCGCGCATGGCTTCGCCCCCAGCCGGATAGGCAGCGCGATTGTCCTGAATCATTTTGTACAAGGCCGGGAAACCGGTATTGGTCTTGCTGAAATCATCGCCAATCACGGCATACAGACGCATCATGTTGGTGCTGGACAGGGTGTTGTTGTCGCACTCGACGGTACAACCCTTGCCGTTCGGCATCACGATGTGCATCCAGTTCTGCACAGTGTTGTGACCGAGCTCATGCGCCCAGCCCCAAGTTGCGTCCAAGGACCAGCCGTCGTTATCGCTCGGTTGTCCCGAACAGCCCGAGCCACATTGCGGAATCCAGCTGACGAAATGCTGCACGCCGGGAGCATTGTGCATATTGTCTCCGCAGGCCCAGCCGAAAGTGTTGCACAGGGTCAGCACCGCAGCCGCCATCGGCATATCGTTGTAGCCGTTGGTGATGTGGTTGGTCTCCATCAAGATGCCTTGCATGCGATTGGCGACGAGATCCTTGGGCGTTTTCAGCGTGCCCGTCGGCATATTGGCTTTGAAGCTATTGAGTGCGGTCGCAATGGTCTGCTGGACTTCGGCGCTGCGTGACTTGAAGGTGGCCCAACCATAGTTCTGCGCCTGCACTGCGGCCATCGCTGCATCCAGTTCGCCCTGCGAAGGTGTGCCATTGCTGAAGTCGAAGTGTGCGTACTTGATCACGCCCTTGATCTTCAACGTGATCTTCTGACCAGCAGTGGCGCCGCTGTAATTCAGGAACAGCGGACCACCCGCGGGAGAAATGAAATCGGTGGCGGCAGCGCTATACAGCGGCACGCTCCAAGAATTGGGTTGGCGCGGACGCTTGTAGTCGTTGTTGTCTTTCAGCGGATTGCCGCGAGCGCGGATGTAGCTGGTCTGCACACTCAGCCTGAGGCCAGCGGGGATCGTGCCAACAATCTGAACCGCCTTTGCAGGCAGAGCGCCGCGGCCGATTGCAGTGATGCCGTTGACCTGTGGAAGCGTGATTGTGATTGTTTCATCAGTCGTGCTGGGGCTCAGCGACTGAGCAACAGCAGGCATGTAGTCGCCCTGACCATTCGGATTGGTCGTCGTCTTCGTGCGGTTGTAGGCCAACCAAGAATCGGAGGCATAAGCACGCAGGAAGTTAGCCGGATAGTTGGTGCGATTGAGCTGCGCGTTGCCATAAGCAACATCAAGACGCATCTCATCAGCCCACAGCACCAGCAGGCGCTGCAGATCGGTGTTCTCTGTCGCGAATAATTTCTTGCCTCTGGTTTCATAGCCCGATACGTCGCTAAGGATCAGATTGATGCCATCGATCGGCGTAGTGTCGACAGCGAAGTCCTTGCTGTAGCTGGTCTGCTGCAGCAGATCCAAAGTGGTGATCAGCTTTTTGACCTGATCAGCGCGCGCCAAACTATCCGCCGCATTGCGACCGCTGGCTACTGAATAACCTGTCGTCGGCTCAAACCAGTTGCCGGAACCCGTGTTGCCGACTGCCATGCCCATGCCGCCGAGCAAGTTGTTGGCACCAGCACCATTATTCCAATCGTTGTGCATATAGAGCACGGCCTTGCCGGCCTTCATATACGTGCGTACCAGATCTTCTAGGCCGCCCTTGTCCTGCACACTTTCGCCGAACACGAGCAGATCGAGATCCTGCCAGCAGACATT
>JAZKEH010000090.1:0-3372 GCA_040387155.1 Pseudomonadota bacterium
TGATGCGCAGGAATACTTCGTAACCCGCGTAACCGCTGCAAATGACTAGCAGGCTGATCAGAATGCCTTGGGCGGGCGAGGTGACAACGGCATCGGGCGCCAGCAAGTAGGTGGATGCTTGCAAATAGTAGACGAGAACGAGCAGCGCCATGCCGGTCAGCCAGGTGGAATAGGCTTCCCAGTAGAACCAGTGGAGGCGTTGCGGCATTTCGGAAGGTCCAAGCTGGTACTTCGCGACTTCATAGATGCCGCCGCCGTGAAAGGACCACAGATCACCCTTGATGCCCTTCTCGCGCTTCCACGCCGGTGCCTCTTCCAGACTGTTGTCGAGCCAGATGAAGTAGAAGGAGGCGCCGACCCAGGCCACGCCCGTAATGATGTGCAGCCAGCGGGCTATCAGGCTCAGTACGTCAATAAAGAAACTCATCAGGCTGCTACTCCTTTCACAACGGCTCCATCAGTCTTGTACAGCGGTTTGCCCGCTACCCAGGTCTCGCTGATGACACGGTCGTCACCCAGCGTCATGTAGACAAACCATTCGTCGGCGATATCGTGCGCGGCTTTCACGCGGCGATTGATCAACGCATCGGCCTCCGGATCGATGATGACAAAGTCGGCGTCGCTGCCGGCAGCGAGGTTGCCGATGCGGTGCTGCAGCTTCAGCGCGCGCGCATTGCCAAGGGTGATTGTGTAGAAGCCTTCAAGCGGACTGAAGGTTGTGCCTTGCAGCTGCGTCATCTTGTACAGCTCGCGCAATGTGCTCAGCATGGAGTAGGAAGTACCGCCGCCTACATCGGTGCCAACACTCAGGGTCAGTTGCGCGGCGCGCATGCGCTGCCAGTCAAACAAGCCACTGCCGAGAAAGAGATTGGATGTAGGGCAGCAGGCGAGTACGCCCCCCGTCTCGCGCAAGCGTGCAACTTCGTCGTCTTCCAGATGCAGGCAATGACCAAACACCGCGCGATCTGTGCAGAGACCATGACGGTCATAGACATCGAGATAGTTGCGACTGTCGGGGAACAGCTTGCGCACCATCGCTACTTCGTCGCGGTTCTCGGCCAGGTGGGTTTGCACGTAGAGGTTGCGATGCTGTCGCACCAGCGTATGGGCAACGCGCAGCTGGGCAGGCGACGACGTAATCGCAAAGCGTGGCGTCACCGCATAGTGCAGCCGTTTCTTGCCGTGCCATTTCTCGATCAATGCCAGCGAGTCCGAGTAGGACGACTCCGGTGTATCCAGCAAAGCCGGTGGCGCATTGCGATCCATCAGCGTCTTGCCGGTAATCAGGCACATGTTCAGTTCGGCCGCTGCCTTGAACAGGATGTCGGTGGCATGTTTGTGCGTAGTGGCAAACACCAGCGCACTGGTGGTGCCATTGACCAAGAGCTGCTGCAGAAACTGCGCGGCGACTTCCTCGGCGAAGGCCGGATCGGCCATGCGCATCTCGGCGGGAAAGGTGTAGCGATGCAGCCACTGCAGTAGCTGCTCGCCGTAGGAGGCAATAACGTCGAGTTGATAGGCGTGCACGTGGGTGTCGATAAAACCTGGTACCAACAAGCGCTTGCCAAGTGACTGGCATTTCTCCAGCGGAACGCCCTGCTGCTGCGCTTCACTGGCGGGCAATAGCTCAACGATGTGCTCGTCTTCGATGATCAAGACGCCGTCTTCCAGATACTCGGCGCCGAAGCGCGGTGCGCCCGGAAGATCGCGACAATGCAGCATGCGTCCGCGCAGGTAGTGGCGCATCGCTAGCTGCCCCGGTACGTGCTGTAGCCGAACGGGCTCAATAGCAGCGGAATGTGGTAATGGCTTTGGCCGGCGCTGACGGTGAAACAGATGTCCACTTTCGGATACAGCGTGGGTTGGCGTTGCGAGGCATACCAGGTACCGGTGTCGAAGCTGACGAGATAGGTGCCAGGCACCAGTTCCAAAGTTGCCGGCCATTGCTTGATGCGCCCGTCGTCATCCGTAATGCCGGCGCCGAGTTCCTTGTAGGGGGTCAGTGAATAGACCGCTACTGCCAAACCGCGACCTGGCACGCCGTGTTGCAAGTCGAGAACATGTGAACTGAGGCTGGCCGTTGTCATTGCAGAGTCTCCATTCAATGCGCCTCTTCCGCTTCTTCTACAAACAGCGCGCGCAGGCGGATGGCAGTGATCTTGCTTTGCTCGGCGGCGGCATTGCGCAGTTCGACTGCGCGGCTTTGCGGCAGCCGTCCTTGCAGAAGGGTCAGCATTTCGCCTGCGCTCTTGCCAGTGGCGCACACGATGAAGATGAAACCATGGCGCGCTTCATAATATTGATTCAGCTCGAACAGCACCTGGATGACCTTCTCGGACGCCTGGGCGAGCTGGCCCTGCTCCGCATGCGCGCGCGAAAACTTGTCACGCAGCTTTTGCATGTCGCCGATGCGGGCGTGACCCTTGAAGGCTTCGAGATAGTCTGACTCTTCCATCTGGGCCCAAATGTCCTGCGCGCTGTCGAGCATATGCGGAAAGTCGATAAACGGCCGCGCGCGTAGCATTGCCAGCGCCCACCGATGCGAATGGCAGCAGCCGATCATGTGATCCAGTGCTTCAGCTTTCGGCATTTTGTTGAATTCCCGTAACAACATGCTCAGCTTCCACTGGCTGACTTCAATAGCTGTTTCATGTCACGCCAGCTCTGCACGGGCGCTGCCTTGTCCTGCTGTTCTGCTTGCGTGTGTTGCAGCAGGCCGGCGATAACCGATACCGCGACTTCCATCGGCAACTTGCCTTTCAAACCGGGCAGGCCTATCGGGCTTTGCAGCAAGGCCAACTGGCTTTCAGCGAAACCATCGTTGCGCAGACGCTGACGGAAGCGATTCGCCTTGGTGGCGGAACCGATCATGCCCAGCAGCCGGAAGCGTCGCGTTTCGAGCAAATGGGTGATCAGGGCGTAATCGAGATGGTGATCGTGTGTCATGACGAGCAAGAGGTTGTTGTCGGCGAGGCTGCTACTGGCAGCAACGACGTCATCAGCATGCACAAGATGAATGTTGTCGCTGACAGGCAAGGCATCCAGCAACGGCTTGCGACTGTCGACAACGGTCATACGCAACGGCAGCTGGCTGGCGATCTGTAATAGCGCATGACACACATGGCCGGCGCCGAAGATGACGACATGCGGCACCGTGACAGCAAAACATTCAAGCAACACCGTCATGCTGCCACCGCAGCACTGGCGTGCTTCGGCACCGAGCGAGAACTGTTTGATTTCGTGGCAGTCGGTTTCGCCGCGCAGCAGATCACGTGCGCGCGCAATAACGAGGTGCTCAAGACCTCCACCGCCAATGGAACCAGTGGTGTTGTTCAGTGTGACCAGCATCTTGCTGCCACTGCCGCGCGGCGT
>JAZKEH010000091.1:0-1526 GCA_040387155.1 Pseudomonadota bacterium
GCCACAGGCTGCACCACCGACGCAGACTGTAACGCCGCCGGCCGCTTCCACCGACGTGCACGAGGAAGCAGCGGACAAATGAAGAATGAGTAGTTTGCCGAATTGTCCGGGCTGTAAATCCAGCTTCACCTACGAAGACGGTGACATGCTGGTGTGCCCGGAGTGTGGACACGAATGGAAGGCGGGTGAGCCTGTGCAGGACGACAGCAAACTCATCGTCAAGGATGCCAATGGCAATCTGCTGAGCGATGGCGACACGATCAGCGTAATAAAGGATCTGAAAGTAAAAGGGTCATCGCTGGTCGTGAAGGTTGGCACCAAGGTCAAGAACATCAGGCTGGTGGAGGGCGATCACGACATCGATTGCAAGATCGACGGTATCGGCCCGATGAAACTCAAATCGGAGTTTGTCAAAAAGGTGTGAGCGATGGCCGCGGTGCCCACTGGAAATGAAGCTGTTCGCCCCTATCTACCCGCCAAAGACTTTGAGCTGTCGAAGCGCTTCTACGAAAAGCTTGGCTTCGAAAAAGTGCTTGATGGTGAAGTTGCCATCTTCCGGCTTGGGGGTAGCGGTTTCCTGTTGCAGCGCTATTACAGCAAGGAGTGGGCGGAGAACTGCATGTTGCAGTTGATGGTCGATGATCTCGACCAGTGGTGGGCGCACATCCAGTCGCTGAATTTGGCCGCTGAGTTCGGTGTGCCGCCTCCGAAGCCGCCGGCCATGCAGCCGTGGGGTTTGCGCATCGCTTATGTGATCGATCCCGCCGGTGTTCTCTGGCATGTGGCGCAGCGACGCAAAGATGCGGTGCAGGATTAATCAGGTCTGATTGTTGGCAAGTTGCCGGAGGCAGAGCATGGGCAAGTTAATCGCGAAGGTCTCACAACTGATCAACTGTTCGGTGGCGGAAGCCTTCGATGCCTTCGTCAATCCGGCAAAGATCACCCAGTTCTGGTTGGATTCGACTACCGGGCCACTGGCCAAGGGTGCAAAGGCGACCTGGCAATTCATGGTGCCTGGTGCAGTCGACACGCTTGTTGTTGATGAGTTCGAACCAGCAAGACTTATCGGCTTTACCTGGTCTGACGGGTCAACCTTCCGTCTGGAATTTTCCGAGCATGCGCCGGGTCGCACCCGTGTCTCAGTCGAAACCAGCGAATTCTCCGGCAGTGACGCTGCCGAACAGGTTGTGAACACGACGGAAGGTTTCACCATTGTGCTGTGTGATTTGAAAACGCTGCTGGAGTCCGGGCGGTCTGCCAATCTTGTGCGCGCCAAGGCGGAACTCATCACAGCGTCAATGGCAGCGAAGGCGGAGAGCTAACACCATGTCCTCACGTTCCACTGTTGAACAGGCAATCGGTTTGGTCGGCTCGCTGATCGTTGTGTTTGCGGCGGCTGCTCTCGGTACTGTCGCGTCGATTGATGCCGCTGTTTTCTATGCGCAATTGCTGCGACCAGACTGGGCGCCACCTGCGTCGGTCTTCGGCCCCGGATGGTCTGTTCTCTATCTGTTGATGGGCATTTC
>JAZKEH010000092.1:0-4614 GCA_040387155.1 Pseudomonadota bacterium
GGTATAGTCCACCAATGCTGATCCGATGGCATAACCCACACCAAATGCTGCTGCTCCGGCACCCATGGCCGCCATTGCAGCTTCCGCTTCTGCGGTTCCGGTGATAATTAAAAGCGTGTTATCGCCAACAGCAAGTCCAATTTGCCCTGGACTCACAAGGATTTCGCCACCACTTACCATTCCGGTTTCCATATCATTGAGTACGTTCATACATCAGTCTCCTTTGACTATTGAAGTTACCTCCCATCCATTGGAAGGCAGTTTCAACATAGCGGAAGCTGGTGTTTCTGCCAGTTTTTCTGCGAGTGAATATCGGGGGTAAGTGAAAGGCTGGCAAGGCAGCACAAATTCTGGATCTTGCAAATTTTTCTGTGCAAAAAATTTGGCCCTCTGCAATGAGAGGGCCAATGAGGTTTAGCAGCCGGCGAAGTAATGCATCCAGCGTTCGGGCGTCTGGTTCATTATCGCAAATACGTCGTAGATTCCTGTGTAATCCAGGCTTGCATCTGCCTGGTAACGCCCGACGTAGCCTTCGTAGTAGTTGCCGTCGTAACCGCCATCAAAGTTGCCGCCACTTGCTTGCTGTACTTCACCGCTATTCAATACCTTCATGCTGATCTCCTTATCGGGTTGCTTTCACTGGGTGCTGCGAAAGAAGCGCAGGCTCTCAGCAACCAGGGAGAAAAATGATCCACGGGTCTGGGGTGCAACCCTGATTAGGGTCGTATACGGGATCGGTGCCGTCGTAGATGCCGCCGCTCACCATGTCCAATTCCATTGCAGTCAATGCTTGCATATCAATCTCCTTTTGCTGGTTGAGGTAGCCTCTGAGTCGTTGAGAGGCCTTTGCAACATAGCGGAAGCGCGGAGACTTGCCAGTTTTTCTGCGAACAATCAGACCAGCCGCAACTGCGGTTGCGCCACGGCAGGCACGAAGGGCAGGCCATTGGGTTGATACAAAGTCCAGCGATCGCGGCCATTGCGCTTCGATAGATACAGCGCCTTGTCAGCTTGCTGTACGCAGTGTTCAAAGCCTTGGTCTTTGTGAAAGGCCGCCAGCCCGATACTGATCGTAATCTGTCGGCCATCCATGCCGTCAATCACGACTTCGCTGACGCGCTTGCGAATACGTTCCGCCAGCACCTGTGCATGTTGAATGCTGGTGTTGCTGGTAACCAACAGGAATTCTTCACCGCCGACACGCCCCAGTGCGTCGGTCTGGCGCAGCATCTCCAGCAACGCTTGCGAGATGGCCTTCAGCACCTCATCACCCTTGGCATGGCCCCAGGTGTCGTTGATTGATTTGAAGTGATCGACATCCAGCACAAGACAGCTGGCCGCCTGCTGATAACGCAGCGCGCGCATCCATTCCTGCTTGCCGTGCTTCATGATGGCGCGGCGATTCAGCAAGCCGGTGAGTTCATCCGTGGTCGCCAATGTATGCATGCGGTCGGCGAGCTGGGTGCTGCGGCGGAACATGTAGCCGAGCAGGCCGATGACAACGAACGCCAGCGTCAAGGCTGCCAGCTGATAGTTCAGCAAGCGTTGCTTGTTGTTGATCTCGGTCTGTTGGATGGTGGTCTGCTGCTCCAGCTGGATGTTCGCATCGACATGGCGACGCAGATCGAGTTCTTCGCGCAGGCGCTGCGTGCTTGCAAGACTTTGTTGTTGCAGTTCCGTTTGCAGCAACTCCGCGTAAGTACGTTGCATGATCAGCGCGTTAGGCAGGTCCTGCAGCTCTTCATAGGCCTGGCTGAGGCCGCGGTAGGCGCGTATCAGGCCGCTGGTAAGGCCGGATTCCAGCATCAGCGGTACTGCCTGTTGATAGTGCTCCACCGCCGACTGCGGCTGTTTGAGCGCCAACTCTACATCGGCAAGATTGCGCAGCACGGCGGCGCGTTGCATCGTATCGCCCAGTGTCGTGAACTCCGCCAGCGCGCTGACGAGAAACAACTGGGCCTGCGGCAGTGAACCCGCAGCCTGCGCATTCACGCCCAGCGCCTTGTTGGCATAGGCCACGCCGCTGTCGTCGCCGAGTTTGCGGCTGATATCCAGCGAGCGTTGCAGAAACTGTTCGGCAATCGCGAATTCCTGCAGCGATGCCACCACGTGGCCAAGATTGAACAGTGAAACCGCCAGCGCGGCCTCGTCGCCACTGGCCTCATCAATCGCTACCAGCTTGCCGAAGTATTCGCCGGCCAGCGAATACTGCTCGCTGCTGTAATACAGCGAGGCCAGCGAATTGATCACATTGCGTTCAAGTGGAAAGTCGGGCGCTTGCGGCAACAGGTTGTAGGCCATTGTCAGTTTGCCGGCAGCCACGTCGTATTGGGTTTGGGCGATCGCAGCATCCGCATCGGCGACCAGCGTGACGATCTTGGCGGCGGCTTGCTCCTGTTGCGTCGGCACGGGTGCAGTAACAGGTTGGGCCAATGAACTGGTGCTGATCAATAGCCCACAGCAAAGCAGCGGGCACAGGTTGCGCAAATAAAGAGCAGGTAACCAGCACCGTCCCTGGACCATGGTCATGCACTCCGTGCCAGTGAGTCGGGGTGAGTGAGGATGCCGAATTTGTTGAAGGCTGGAATCGCTTTCAGATTCCTGATCTGGTGCAGATCCGCTTTCTTGTGATCGCTGAGCAGGTTGGCGACGATGATCAGCTCGACGTAGTCGACCGGACCTTCGTGCTCGTACAACATGTTTTCGTGCAGTGCGCCGACCGCGATCAACTCTTCGCTGAAATTCCAGTGCTTGAGAATTGCGGTGCCTATTTCCAGATGGGCTTTGGCGATGAGTCGATCGAGTTGGGCGGGATCGACCAGCAACTGGGGATAGTCTTCCGCCAGCGCAATGATCGGCAGCACACCGATGTCGTGGATAAGGCCGGCCAGCATCGCCTGGTCCAGCTGCAAGTGCTTGTGTGGACGCGCCAGTTCCAGCGCGCGCTCGGAGACTTCCGTTGCATGGTGCCAGTAGGTGCGCAATTTGTGGTCAGTGACTTCAGTGGTGGACTGGAACAGCTGCTCCATCACCATGCCGGTGACGATGTTCTTGATCATCGCGCCGCCGAGTCGCATCACTGCCACATCGACTGAGTTGAATGGCGAGCGGGTGCGGAAGGCCGGGCTGTTGGCGATCTGCACAACACGGGCGGCGAGGGCAGGGTCCTTGTTGATCAGCTTGCCGATGTCGGCCAGCGAACTGCGTTCGTCCTCAGCCAGGTCACGGATGCGTATCGCTATCTCGGGCAGGGTCGGCAGTATCAGCGTGTTGCTGGCCAGCATCGAGTAAAGTTCGTCGAGAAATACGGCTTCGACATTGTCATTCGCTAACATAAAACACGGTCCTGTCTCAGAATGAATTGCCCGCGGGCTGGGTCTTGTTCAATACTGGTTATTACGACCATCGCTGAAGAAACTTCAGTGTTCTGAAGCCACAAGTTCGTAATCACAGGCCAGTGCTTTTTCTGGAGGTAGCAATGCCGGTTGGAGTCATCGCAAAACTGCGGGTGCAGGCGGGCAAGAATGCCGGCTTTGAGGCCGCCTTTCGCCGCTTCCAGCAGACGGTGCGGAGCTCTGAGCCGGGCGTCATTTACTTCGGCTTGCATCAGTCGCAAACCGACCCGGCGGCGTACACCGTCATGGAGCAATACCGGGATGCGGCCGCCTTGGCCCAGCATCGCAACACCCCGCACTACCAGGCTATTCCAGCCACCTTCGGTGAGTTCATGGCCGCGCCTGCCGAAATCGAAGTGCTGGATGCGATTGAGTAACCGCTTTCTGTCCAACTATTAACCTTCAACCATTTATTGACCTCCACTTATCAAGAGGTAAGCCCATGTTTCAAAAGAACTTGCTAGCCGTTGCCGTCGTCCTGGCCCTCAGCGCCTGCAACCCCGCGCCGGAAGCCACTACGGCGCCGGCCGTGACCCAGGCTCCCGCCGCCGCCCCGCTCGGGTCCGGTGTCGAGGTACAGAATTTCGACAATGCCATCGCCGCCGGCGATGACTTCTACCTGCATGTAAACGGCGACTGGCTGCGCGACACGCCGATTCCGGCCGACAAGTCCAACTACGGCGCCTTTACCGTGTTGGCTGACGAAGCCGAAGAGAACCTGAAATTGATTATCGAAGGCGCTGCCGCCGAGAAAGCAGCAGCGGGTACTGACAGCCAGAAGGTCGGCGACTACTACAACGCCTTCATGGACGAGGCGAAGCTGGAAGAGCTGGCAGCCGCGCCGATCCAGGGTGAGCTGGCCCGCATTGCCGCCGTCAAGGACAAGGACGAGCTCTTGGTGCTGAGCGCCGACCTCAACCGCATCGGTGTGCAGATCCCGGCCGCCATCTACATCAACAACGATGAAAAGAAATCCGACGAGTACATCACCTACATCACCCAGTCCGGCATCGGCCTGCCTGATCGCGACTGGTACCTGACGACTGACAATGAAAGTCACCTGACCGCGCGCGCCGCCTATGCCACCTATATCACCAAGGTGCTGACACTGGCGGGTTATGACCGTGCCATTGCCGCTGCCGAATCGGTACTGGACATCGAAACCCAGATCGCCGAAGCCCATTGGGATCGCGTGCAGAATCGTCAGGCCGACCTGACT
>JAZKEH010000093.1:0-2728 GCA_040387155.1 Pseudomonadota bacterium
CCCCGTTGCGCACCAGCTACAGCATCGTCGTGCTGGCGGCAGCGTTCAGCATCACTGCCAACTTCATCGGCATCAGTTCACGTGCCATCGTTGCAACCATCTCTGCTGGCGTCGGCGCCATCTCGCTCTATTCGTTCCTGATGCTGGTCCGCCTGAAAACCAGCAACGGCCGTCTCGATTGGCGCTCGCCTGAATTCAGCACGGCACTCGCCTTTCTTGCCTATGGCGTCTTCTACGCCGGCCAGCTGGTATATCTGGTGCTTAACGATGACTTCGACTTCCAGCTCATCGCTACACTGTTCCTTGGCACTCCGCTCTTTATCAGCGGCCTCACCTTCAGTTTCATTCTCACTGCCTACAGTTTGCTCGAGCAGAACCTGGCGCAGTTGTTGGCAAAGACCAAACAGGACAGTTTGATCCGCGAACAAACGCTCCAGAACCGCTGGCTGCTCGCGCTGGAAAACGCCAAGGCCGGTGCGTGGGAACTCGATCTCAATCGCCAGCTGATGAAATTTTCTGCGCAGCGCGCCAATCTGCTGGGACTGCCGAACGTGGAACACGAACTGGCTTTCTCTGATGCCGTGAACTACCTGCACCCCGAAGACCGCATGCATTACCTGCTCGACATCCGCGACATCCGCGAAGGCAAGGCCAACACGCTCGACTGCGAGCACAGGCTGCGTCGCACTGACGGTTCCTTTATCTGGGTATCGAGTCGCGGCAAGCTGCTGGCCAATCCCGGTGACAGTGGCGACCTGATTCTGAGCGGCACCGACACCGATGTCAGCGAGAGCAAGGAGAACCAGAGCCGCCTCGAAAATGCGATGGTCGAAGCGCAAGGCGCCCGTCTCGCCGCGATCCAGGCCAACAAGGCCAAGAGCACCTTCCTCGCCAATATCTCGCACGAGATCCGCACACCGATGAACGCCATCATGGGTTTCTCGCAACTGCTGATGGACGACAACACGCTGACGCCCAAGCAGCGCGAGAACCTCGACATCATCACCACCAGCAGCCAACACCTGCTGTCACTGATTGAAGATGTACTGAACCTCAGTCGTATCGAATCCGGTTTTGTCAGCATCAAGCAAACGGCGGTGGAGCCGGTGGCGTTTTTCAGTGAACTCGTGAATTTCTTCGAGAAGCGCCCGCAGAAAGCTGGCGTCGTGTTCAGAACCAACATTGCCAAAGAGTGGCCGGCCGCACTGACTTTTGATCCGAAGTGTGTGCGTCAGGTCTGCATCAACCTGTTGACCAATGCCTTCAAGTTCACCAGCAGCGGCTCGGTCAGTTTCAGCGCCAGCATGGTGCTGGAGCCTGCCCATCAACCCTGCCTGCAGATTGAAGTCACGGACACCGGCATCGGCATTCCCGAAGCCGATCAGAAGAACGTTTTCGATGCCTTCGTCCAGACCAGTCACGGTGCCCGCCTCGACGGCTATGGCCTCGGTCTGTCGATCTGCAAAACCCTCGTCACGCAGATGGGCGGCACGCTGCAACTGCAGTCGAGTCCCAGCCAGGGTTCACGCTTCTTTGTGAGCTTGCCGGTTGAGCTGGCCATACCCACCAAGGCCAAGCCGGCCGAAAACCGCACCCAAACCCCCAGCGAAACCGCTGTGCAGAAGCAGTTCACGTTGCTCATCGTTGACGACATCGAGAGCAACCGCAAACTGCTGATGCGCCTGCTGGAAAATTCCGGCTACCGCATCAGCGAAGCCAGTAACGCCAAAACTGCGTTGCATCTGATGAAGACAGAAAACCCCGATCTGGTGTTGATGGACATCCGCATGCCCGACATGCCGGGCGATGAAGTCATCCGCACGATGAAGAACACGCCCTCTCTCGCCAACATTCCCGTCATCGCCATTACTGCCAATGCGATGGAAGGTGAAAAAGAACGTCTGTTGGAGATCGGCGCGCACGACTTCATCAGCAAGCCGTTCTCGCGCACCGATGTCTACCAGAAGATTTCGCGCATCCTCTACTCGACCGACAAGGGCAGCGAAACGAGCACCAACGTGCAAACGCCAGCCCCCGTACCAAAATCAAAACCGGCCATGCAACCCAAAACCATCAGCATCCTCGTCGTCGACGACAACCGTGCCAACCAGCAGCTGTTGCTGTCGCAGCTGAAACACCTGGGCTTTGCGGCGGATATCTCCGGCAACGGCGAAGAGGGTCTGGCTGCCTGCGAGATGAAGCACTACGACCTCGTCTTCTCCGACTGCAACATGCCGGTACTCGATGGCTTCGAGATGACCAAGCGGTTGCGTTTTGAGGAGCAGCAACGCGGCGACAACAAGCACAGCATTGTGATTGGGATTACCGGCTCTCCTGAGGAATTCCGGGAGCGGTGCTTTGAGTGCGGGATGGATGATGTGATTGGCAAGCCGCTGCTGATGAATACGCTCAAGTCGAGTTTGCAGAAGTTCCGGTTGTTGTAATTCCCTTATTCCGCTCTGTGTGGTCACAGGCGGCGGGAGACCTTTCCCGGACCGCTGCGAGCCCATCCATAATTAGGTGTCAGAGTCTTATCTCTTCCGGCTTTTGAGCAAGGCTGGCCGGCGAGTCCCTTCCTTCCGAATTTTCGCCCCCGACATTCATTTTTCGGGGCTGCGGTGCTTGCGCTCCTCGCTCATCCCGAAAAATGAACGCCGGGAAAGCGGCGAAAAGAATTCTCCCTTGAAGGGACTCGCCGGCCAGCCTCTCCACTATCCGTTGGGTGTTC
>JAZKEH010000094.1:0-5139 GCA_040387155.1 Pseudomonadota bacterium
CCATCCTGGCGGATGCCGCGCGGATTTATCTGGAAGTGATAGCCAGTGCGACCGTTGTTGAAGGTGTCGAGAATGAATTCGATGGCGTCATCAAACTGCATGGTGCCGTTCTGGATCAGCTGGCGCGCACTGATGCCGGCGGGATCGCTGTCGTACAGGCGGGCGCCAACATAGAAGTAGCGCTCACTGTAGGCGATGTAAAACTCCGAACGTTCGGAAGGCGCGACGTGATCGACCGGTTGATATTGTTCTACGTCTGCGATGAGGGTGGCGGTGCGCCACATGGCGTCGTCGAGCACGCCATCAATCACCGGAGCCTGGTCTGTGCGGGCTATTTCAACGCGTTTGCGCGTTGCTGCATTGAGGTCCTGTTGCGCAACAAGGGCGGAGGGTTGAGCCAGAATTACCGTCGCGACCAGCAGGTGAAGTAACAGCGTGGTCGCATTTTTCCGAACGTTTGGCTGACTCAATCACGCCCCGCTTTGACGTGCGAGTTTCATGTCGCCGCTGTCATGGCCATTTTCCCAGCGGCCATTCAGGATGCGCAGCGGTGAACCGATGTTGTCGAGCTTGCCGGACAGCACGAACTTGGTGACTTCGCCGGCGTCGTCTTTCAGGTCTGTCGTGACGGTGACGGTCCACGTTTTGGAATCAAGCACGACAGAGGTGATGTCGGTAGCGGTAGGACCCGGATTGGTGGTGCCGACGATGGCCTTGCCATCCCACGTCATGATCAGCGTGAGAAAGTTGCCTGCGCCCCATTCGCCTTGCCAGGTACCGACCAGTGGGTGGCCTTCCTGTGCCTGCAACGGCAGCGCAGTGGCAAGCAACAACACGAACGATGTGAGTATTTTCTTCAACATGACTTTCTCCTTACGGAACTCTTTACGAAACGCTTTACGGGACAATCGTGCTGATACGGCCTGCACCGATCATCGATTCTGGTGACAGGTTGTTTTCCTGGCAGACGTATTCAAACAATTCTTCATCGGCCGTCCAGCCAATGGTATATCCCGTTTCCCACGGCGCCGTGTAAGCACCGGGATCGTCGATGGTGACTTTGTACTCGAGTGTATCCATGTTCACGCGCGTAAAGCGTTCGGTGAGATGCAAGAGGCTGGTGGAAGGCAGCCCGTCGCGGTTTTGCCAGGATTTTTCGTTGTAGCCAACGCTGTCGATTACCAGCGTGTCGCCTTCCCAGTGACCGACCGAGTGACCGAAGTAACTCGGCTGCAGGTCTTTCGGATGCTCGCGACCATCCATGTAGACGATGCGATAGGTCATCGCATTGGAAGTGGTGACGATGTAGAGCCGCTCCAGTTCGGGCATGTCGAGAATTTCAAAGCCGTAGGGCGACATGATCTGGCGCGGACCACCGGCAGGCTTGCAGCGGGTATAGGGCTCGCTCGCCAGAAAAATCTGCTGGCGATAATTGGTGATAGCGAGAGCCCAATCCTGTATCGGCACATCCTTGATGTGGATTGGCGCGCGCTGGGAGCGCTCGGCTTCATAGGAATCGGGATTGATGACGAGGTTGGCCGTGCGACGCACCCAGAAGCCTACTTCGCCTTCGGGTGGGCCGAAGTTGATACGGCCGTCGGCATGCCGTGGTGTTGGCAATGGCGGTGCTGCATCAGCAGCAGGCGGTTGTGCGTGCGCAGAAAGCAGCGGCAATGCGCACAGCGTCAGCGTGGCCAATGTTTTAAGCGTGCGACTCAGCATCGAAGTTCTCCTTGCAACGTTGAAGTGGCTCATTGGCGATTGTCCTGGCAGTAGTATTCGGGCAATTCCTGGTCGGGCACCCATTTCAGATCCCAACTGCTGGTCCATGGGCGTGTGTAGGCGCCGACGTCATTGACGGTGACTTCGTAGTGCAGCGTGTTCAGATCACGCCGCGTGAAACGTTCGGTCAGTTGCAGCTGCCTGGTGTGTGGCAGGCCGCCATTGGAGAACCAGAAGCTTTCGTTGAAGCCGGAGTTGTTGACGACCAGCGTGTCGCCTTCCCACTTGGCCAGCGAACGACCAAAGAACAGTGGGTTGTCATCGTTGCCTGACACCTGTCCGATTTGCGTGCGGCCGTCGGTGTAGAGCAAACGCCAGTTGCCGTTGCCAGCCGCGTGCAGGATGAAGATGCGGCCGCGTTCACGTTCTTCGACAAACTGTAAACCAAAATGCTGCTGGAACTGGCGCGGGCCAGTCGGTGGAATGCAATTGAGAAACATTGGATCGTCTTTCAGCTTGTTGCCCTGACGCAGCGCGTAGAGATCGCGCGCCCAATCCTGGAACGGCGCCACTTTCGATGCATCAGCAATGTTGTTCAGAATGCCATGCGCATCCATCGCCACTGTGACGCCATCCTCAATCAATGACGTCTTGCTGGGCACAGCCCAATAACCGGTTGTTCCCGGTGCGGGCCCAAGGCGTGGCTGGTTGTTCGGCCAGCGTGGTGTTGCCGCGGTGCCCTTGCCGGCGAGCGATGACAACGCATCGTCCTTCACGGCGAACAGGGTTTTGCCATCAGCACTCGTTACCGAACTGCCCCATACCTGGTGGCTGCCATTGATGGCGGCAGGACCTGCGACGGTCAGCCTGTCGCCGATTTTTATCGAGGTGGGATTCCAGCCGCCAAGGCCGAGTTCAATCGTGCTCGCCAATTCAATTGCCCAGTTCACTTCCGCGCCATTGCTGTCGGCGACATTGATGAACACGTGCACGTGGGGATTGGACCAATCGACGTCCGTGACGCGACCCGTCAGCGTGAGCTGTTTGGCTTCGTCGAATTTGGCCGTGATTGGATGATGCGCGAATGCTGCACTGGCTGGCAGTAGCAACAAGGCAGCAAGGGTTCCGGTTGCCAGGAACGATGCGTGGCGAGTCTTCATGACTGGGTTTTCCGCTCTGAACAAAGAATCAGTATGCACGACGATTGTTATCGCCTGCTTTGTTATCGCGGCAAGTATTGCAAGTTATGCGGGCCAAACGCACCGGTGGAATCGGGGTTCCATATTAGTTCCAGAATTTGCGCATCAGCAGGACCAAGCAGTTCGGTTCCAACGGCAAGCTTCAGGCAGAAATCGTATTGGCCACGATTTCGGAGAGCTCCTGCAAGCGATACGGCTTTTGCAGGAAGCCATAGCTGTGATGATCGGACATGCGATTGGCAATGGTGTCGTGCGAATAGCCGGTCGAAATGATGGCTTTCAGCGAGGGGTTGAGGCTTTGCATGTGTTCCAGGCATTCGCGCCCACCCATGTTGGGCATGATCATGTCGAGAATGACGAGGTCGATCGTCTGCCAGTTGTCCGTGTAGAAATCGATGGCGCTGGCGCCGTCACTCGCCAGCAACACGTTGTAGCCGAGTTTTTGCAGCATGGCCTCGGCCAGGTTGCGGACAATGGCTTCATCATCGACCACCAGAATGGTGCCCTTGCCACTGATGGGTGCTTGTGGTGGTTTGGCGATGCTTTCTTCGATTTCAGTTGGCGACAGCGGCAGATACACCTTGAAGACGGTGCCGATGCCAACTTCGCTGTATACCGTTACGGTGCCACCATGACTCTTGGTCACGCCGTAAACCATCGCCAGGCCAAGACCAGTGCCCTTGCCATCCGGTTTGTCCGTGAAGAATGGTTCGAAGATGCGGCTGAGCTTGTCCTTCGCAATGCCGGTGCCGGTGTCGGTCACCGAGATGATGCAGTAGGGGCCTGGTTTCAGTGGTTCGTAGTGCGTAAACGAAAAGTATTCATCAACAAGCACACGGCGGGTTTCAAACAGTAATCTGCCACCATCCGGCATGGCGTCGCGCGCGTTGACGGCGAGATTCAGCAGTATCTGGGTGATCTGGCCCGGGTCGGCATTGATGATCAGCGGCTGCTTGTCGAGTGTGCTGTGAATGCGAATGCCCTTGTCGATCGTGCGATCGAGCAGCGCCATGGTTTCCTTCACCAGATCGTTGATGCGGACTTCGGTCGTTTGCAGGCGACCCTTGCGGGCAAAGCCAAGTAACTGGCTCGTCAATTCCTTCGCACGCAGTGCGGCCGTTTCAATGACATTGAGGCTGCCCTGGATGTCGCGATCGAGTTTCTCGTTGGACTTCACCAGTTCCGCGTGGCCGAGAATGCCTGTCAGCAGATTGTTGAAGTCGTGGGCGACGCCGCCGGCCAGCGTGCCAATGGCATCCATCTTTTGCGATTGGCGAAACGCCGCTTCCAGCGCGAGGCGATGTTGTTCGGCCTGCTTGCGATCGGTAATGTCGCGTGAAACGCCGAGGATGCCCTGATAGCTGCCGTCGGACCCGGTCAGCATCGACAGCGAACACTCCAGGCTCTTGACGGTGCCGTCCTTGCAGAAGGTTTCCAGTTCGAAGCGTTGGTTGAAATCGAGTGAGTTGGGATTTTCACGCGCGAGCTCGAGGCCCTTCTTGATGGCTTCTACCGACTTTGGGGTGGAATGCACATAAAACGGCTTGCCGACGTAGTCTTCGACACTGAACCCGTTCTGCAATGTGATCGATGGACTGATGTAGGTGCAGATGCCATTTACATCGTTCGTGAAAATAACGTCAGAGACGTTGTCGGCCAGCATGCGGTAGCGGGCTTCACTTTCCATCAACGCGGCATTCACTTCGCTGAGTTTGTGAGTGCGGTCGGCGAGCGCCTGCGTGCGTTGATCAACCAGCGCCGTCATCGCGCCGGTATGACGACGCAACAACAGCATCAAGCTGCAAAGCCACGTGGTTGTCAGTAGGCCGATGCTGAGTGCCCACCAGCGGTCAGAGGTTTGCATCGCGCGGCGCAAGGTCCACGAGGCACGTGTGTACAAATGCGTTGTCATGCCATTGGCAGTGAATGTTTCATGCGCGAAACCACCGGGGCCTACTTCGCGGATGAGGTCGATATCGGGCCGGGTATCGGCAAACACTTCGGTTTCCGGAAAGAAAACAGTGTCCAGGCCTTGATAGCTTTCTGGCAGAAACTCGACGTATTCCGCCGCTGGCGCGAAGGAGACGACGGAGACGAAACCGGTATGGCGTGCGCGCCGTTCCTGCAGTGTTGTGGGCAACACACCGGGTGAGTAAAGCGGGATGTAGAAATGCGAGATGACATAGACCTCATCGTCATTCGCCTGCGGGAATGACAT
>JAZKEH010000094.1:5149-13309 GCA_040387155.1 Pseudomonadota bacterium
CGTGAGGTGACACGGCCGGAGTCGCGTGCCTGATCCATCGCGATGCGGAACGACCAGTCGTAGTAGTGATTCAGTCCCACTGCTGTGTTGGTGAGTTGGGTGCCCCCCGATTCCAGCGTAACGGGATAGTACTCACCATCGCGGGCAGCGGCAGGCTGTGCCCCGGTCTGCTCGGCGTCGATGATCGGAACGTTGAAGGGCTCTGTATCGCCGCGCAGGTTTCGCATTTCGTAGGCCTGCGTGTCGTCATTGAATGTGACTCGCGCCATGTAGCGCAGGGTCACGGTTTCCAGTGCCGGTGGGGCAGGAATCCAGGCATAACCGGCCAGGATTTCGTTGCTGAGGGTTGGCGTTGCCAGCATGTCGGCTTGGATGCGCTCCAATACCGAGACCGCATCCAGCACGATTGGGTTTTGCGGGACGGCGATGGAGGAGGCGGCCAGCGTTTGCGCACCGCGCAGGACGCGTTCTTCGATACGTTCCTGATCCAGATTCACGAAGTGACGGTAGAGAACGAGCGTGAAGGTGCAGCCCAGCGCGAAAATCAGCGCAATGGCAGCGAGGCTGGCGTGGGGCCGGGCGGGGGGATTTGCTTCGAGTGCCGGATCCCTGCTGGACTGGAACAACGAGCCCAACAGCGAAATTCGGGGATTTTTTCTAGCCATTTCAGCAAGCTACGAGGTTTTAGTTGTAGTTATACCCTCAATGCCGAACGTCCCTTTCCTGATCAAATGCCCCTGTTCTGGGGCGATGATTGACGCATGGCTGCGTCCTTTACCGCATCTTAACGACGGTTTTGCCATCAAAGCGCTATCAAAGCAAGCGCTTTGTCCCGCGCTTGCTGTTGATGTGAAGAATTCCCGGACGGTTAGAAATCTGCCTGTGTTTGGCCGTTGGCGTCGAGTGGATGACGATTGTTCTCGGCGCATACGTACTCGAGGATGTCCCAGGTACGATCGCGACGGAACGTGTGGTTCTGGTGCCAAGGCTGCGACAGCACGTTCGGGTCTTCGTAGGTGAAGTCGAGGTGCAGCATGTCCTTGTTGTCCTTATCAAGGTAGATGCGTTCGGTGATCGTCAGTTGGTCGCTGTTGGTAATGCCGGCAACGCCAAGACGTTGGCCAGGCTTGGTGCCGACGGTGGTGACAACCAGCGTGTCGTCTTCCCAATGACCAACTGAATAGCCGAAATAGTTTGGATCAATCTCATCTGCGGTAGGCAGCGGACGGCCATCGGTAAAGATGTGGCGCACCATCATCAATGCCTCCTGGTTGACGACGATCTTGCCGGGCGTGAACAGGAATTCGAGGCTGTAGGGCATCGTCATCATGGTGGGCATGCCGTCGGGTTCGCAGTTGTCGAGCGTTTCCGGTACTTCGTAGTTGCCGGCTTTCAATTTCGCCTGCTCGGCGTCCCAACGGGCTTTGTATTCCCCGATCAACTGTGGCTGATCGCCGGTAACGCGACCGACAGCCGGCTGCCAGATGCCGCGCCAGTCGGGCAGTTTGTCGAGTTCGGCGTAACTGACCTTGTCGGAGTTGGCCGGGTAGATAGGACGCGCTTCGGGTTGTGCCAGCGAGGTGGCAGTCAATACGGCAAGCGTCAGTGCAGTCAGCGAGAGCAAAGTGGTTTTCATGGAAGCCCCTGTTGTTTTCATGTTGTCGTCGTTACGGCTTACTGGCCGTTTTTCTCTGCGCAGAGCGCGGCGGCGGCGCCAACGTCGCAGTAGTACTTACCGGAGGCGAGCTTGATTGTGTAGAAGCGGCCGCCGGGCTTGCCGTTGGCGTAGGGGCTGACGGTGAACTCAACGTTGTCGCCAACCTTGACCATGTCCTGTGAAAAGTTGCGACGGGCCAGATGCACCTTGCTGGTGAATTCCATGCCCCATTTCTCTACCGAGCCATCGTCTTTCTTCACATCAACGAAGATCCACACGTGTGGATTGGTCCATTGCACTTCCGACACAACGCCACTGTGCGTGACCTTCTTGGTCTGGTCGAACATGGAAAAGGAATGATGCGCGAGCGTGACAGTGGACAGTGTTGCCAACAGGCCAAGCAGGAATATGCGTATAGTTGTAGTTCGCATGGATGGAGCCCTCTGAGTAAAGATGCGCGGAGAATAACGGATCAGCCGGGTCAGAGTCATTGGATTTCTGTCGCGTGAGTGGGTGGCAGCTTGCGACAGGTGGCACATGTCCCTTTCAGGAATGGGTGTGCGGAGGAGATAGTTGTGTTGGCAACAGATTTTGCACAATTGGCTGCACCAGCGCAGGGCGAACCGGTCGGTTTTTAACGTCGGCAGTTACCGCCTTACGTCGTGTGACATTGCCCGGCGCTTGTCGAGATTCCACTCGCGTTCTTTTTCAACCTGCCGTTTGTCGTGCTCCGCCTTACCCTTCGCCAGTGCGATCTGTGCTTTGATCAAGTGACCCTTCCAATAGAGCTTGGTGCAGACGCAGGTGTAACCCTTCACTTGCACGCCGCTGAAGAGGCGCGAGAGCTCCCGCTGGTTCAGCAACAGTTTGCGGCTGCGGGTTGGCTCGGCATAGGTGTGCGTGTTGGTGCTGATCAAGGGCACGATGTTGGCGCCGAACAGGAAGGCCTCACCGTTCTTGATGAAGATGTGGCTGTCGATCAGCTGGACCTTCTTCTGGCGCAGGCTTTTTACTTCCCAGCCTTGCAGCGCAAGGCCAGCTTCGAAGCGGTCTTCGATGAAGTAGTCGTGGTTGGCTTTCTTGTTGACGATGATGGTGTCGTCGTCGTGTTTGATTTTGTTGGCTTTACTCATGCGCCGGTATTATAGGCGTGTCTTCCCGGGCTGTCGTGTTGTCTAATCTGTCGCAGCGATTCCTGCATTCGAGTCACGTTACATTTCCAATGGCCAGTATTTCCCGCTCAGCCCTGTTGCCGTATTCCGCCGCCCGCATCTATGCGATCGTCGACGATATCGCGGCCTATCCGCAGTTCATGCAGGGGTGTGTGGCGACCGAAGTACTACAGCGCAATGCCGAAAGTGTGACAGCCACGCTGGTGCTAGGGAAAGCCGGCTTCCGCCATTCAGTGACTACGCGCAATCTGTTGCAGCCGCCGGAACGCATGCTGATGACCTTGCTGGAAGGGCCTTTCAAAAAGTTCGAGGCTATCTGGCAGTTCCAGGTGTTGAGTGAAAATGCCTGCAAGGTGTCGTTCGACATGCATTTTGAATTCAAGGCAGGCCTGGTCGACAAGGTGCTGGGCTCGTTGTTTGAAAGCACTGGCAGCGAAATGGTGAATGCCATCGCCAAGCGTGCCCAACAGTTATATGGAAGAGCGTGAGCGGCGCATGAGTGACGAGCTGATCACTGTTGAAGTTGCCTATGCGCTGCCAGAGCGGCAGACCATCAAGGCGCTGCGCGTGAAACCGGGCTGCACTGCGCTGGAAGCGGTGAAGCAGTCCGGCATTACCCTCGAATTTCCTGCCATTGATGCTGATTCAGCGGATATGGGTGTGTTCGCAAAAAATCTGGATGGCAAAACGTTGCCATTGCCGGCGGAATATCGCTTGAAGGCGGGGGATCGTGTCGAAATCTATCGGCCGTTGCAGGCTGATCCAAAAGCTGCGCGGCAGCAACGTGCAGCGCGCGTGAAGGAAGCCAGGTCGGCGGAAACGGATTAAGTAAGAAAACTTATTGAGCGGACGGTGTGGGCTGGGCAGGGGCGGCGCCAGCAGGGAACTGCATGTTCTCGGGAGTCTGCGCGAAATCACCATCCAGCCGCACCAACGCATCATTCTCAAAATAGACGGTCAGCTTTTCCTGTACGCGTTCGCCGCCACCGGGTTGATAACTATAGAGATAGTCCCAGCGATCCTGGTCAAAGGTGTCGCGGATCAATGGTGTGCCGAGAATGAACGTCACCTGGCGTTTGGTCAGGCCGGGGCGCAACTGGTCGACCATTTCCTGCGTGATGATGTTTCCCTGCGGAACGCTGATGCGATAAACGCCGGGGAACACAAACGATGAAACGCTGCCACAACCGCTCAGCAACAGGGAAGCACCCACGAGCAGCAGCAGTGGAGCTGTGCGGACGGAAGTGAGGGTGCGACGGGCAAATGACTGGGCAGTGAATGGCATGCGTTACGGGTATCGGGGTATTCAGGCATTACGAAGTGCGGGCATAATACTCGAAAGATTCTCGGACTGTCAGCCGACTTGCCCACCGCGTTGGGTTTCAGTTCACTTTTCGTTTTTATTTCCCGTTTCATTCCCAAAGGACACTTTATGGCCGGAGAAAACCAGGAGCTGCGCAAAGCAGGCCTCAAGGTCACGCTGCCGCGCGTCAAGATCATGCAAATCCTCGAAAATGCGCCCGATCGTCATATGAGTGCAGAGGATGTCTACAAGGCGCTGCGGGATGCTGATGAGGATGTGGGGCTTGCCACCGTCTATCGCGTACTGACCCAGTTCGAATCAGCCGGCCTCGTCATGCGCCACCATTTCGAAGGCGGCCATTCCGTGTTTGAGATGAACTCGGATCATCATCATGACCACATCGTCTGCACCAAGTGCGGCAAGGTGGAAGAATTCATGGATGAGATCATCGAAGAGCGGCAGAAAATCGTGGCTAAGCAGAAAGGCTTCACTGTCAGCGACCATTCACTCTACATCTACGGGCTCTGCAAAGCCTGCCAGAACCTGTAACCGTTCTCGCAGTACCTACCGCAATAGCCGGTTTTAGCTCGCCAACAATTCCTTCGCATGCGCCAGTGAGTTTTCGCTGAGCGCATCGCCGCCCAACATGCGGGCGATTTCCCGGGTACGTTGTGCTTCGTCGAGCAAGAGCAGCGACGTTGCTGTGCTGTTTTTCGTAGTGGTCTTGCTGACGAGCAGGTGATGGTGTGCCTGCGCGGCGACCTGCGCCTGATGCGTTACGCACAGCACCTGGCCGCGTTCCCCCAGTTGTTGCAGCAATTCTCCCACCGCCTTGGCGGTGCCACCGCCGATGCCGACGTCTACTTCGTCAAATACTAGTGTGGGAATCGTGGATGTCTGGGCGGTGACAACCTGGATCGCCAGGCTGATGCGTGACAACTCGCCGCCGGAGGCAATTTTGACCAGCGGTTTGGCGCTTTGGCCGGCATTGGTGGCGATCAGGAATTCAATGCTTTCAAAGCCATGCGGATCAGGCTCGCGCTTGCTGTCGGTATTGAGCGCCACATTGAATTTGGCAGCGCTCATGCCGAGTTTCGCCAATTGGCTGTTCACCGCTTTTTCCAGCTGCTTGGCCGCCTTCTCGCGTTTGCTGCTGAGATCGCCGGCCTGCTTGCGATAGTCCTGCAGCAAGGTTTGTAGCTGCTGTTCGCGGGCGGCTATTTGTTCATCGCTGACACTGAGGCTTTGCAATTGCGTGCTGAGTGCGGCGGCATGGGCATGCAGTTCAGCCGGCGTGACCTTGTGTTTGCGCGCCAGACGATGAATGGCGCCCAGCCGCTCATCGACTTCTTCCAGGCGTTCCGGATTGGCTTCGATGCGGGAGCTGGCTTTCAGGATGGTGCTGCCGGCTTCTTCCACCTGGATCAGCGCACCCTGCAACATCGTTAGCGCTTCCTGCAGTTGGGGATTCTGGAAGGGCAGCGCTTCCAGCACCCCACAGGCGCGACGTAGCGCCTGTTCCAGATTGAAGTCATCGTTCTCCGCACACAGGCCCTGTACTTCCTGCAGCGAGGCCAGCGCCGCATCGGCATGGCTGAGTTGCTGATGTTCATTCTCGAGTGCCGGTAGCTCATCGCCTGCCAGGCCGAGTTCTTCCAGTTCTTTCACCTGATATCCCAGCAGCTCTACCTGCGCAGCATCGGCGGCGGTGCGACTTTTCAGCGCGGTGAGTTCGTTGCTGAACTGGCGTATCTGCAAGGCGGCGGCCTGCACGACGGCACTGAGTGCTTGCAGGCCCCCGAAGGCGTCGAGCAGGCGCTGGTGCGTGGCCGTTTTCAGCAAGGACTGGTGTTCGTGCTGGCTGTGGATGTCGATCAACAGTTCGCCGAGGGTTTTCAGCTCTGCCAGGCTGGTGCTCTGGCCGTTGATGTAGGCGCGGGAGCGGCCGTCGCGGGTCAGTACGCGGCGCAGGATGCATTCATTGGCGTCGAGCGGGAAGTCGTGTTCCTGCAGCCAGGCCAGGGCGCCATTGCCTTTTTCGATGCTGAAGCTGGCGCTGATGTCGGCCCGCTCGGCGCCGGTGCGGATGACGTCGAGGTCGGCGCGATCGCCGAGGGTCAGGCCAAGGGCGTCCAGCATGATGGACTTGCCGGCACCGGTTTCACCGGTAATGGCCGTCATGCCGTGCTGGAGCTCAAGGTCGAGGTGTTCGACGAGAGCGAAGTTGCGAATTGTCAGTTGGGTAAGCATCGAATGAGTCTGGCGGCAGTAGCTGACTGGATTGTAGTACAGAACTTGAATCTTGCCCTGCCAGTCCCCATATGGAGCGAAATCAGTTTGTGGCCAGATAGTTACCATTGGAGTTCCCTTATGACGGGCGAAGACAACAACACCCAGGACAACACCCAACAGCCGGCGCCCGAGGGTGCCAACCAGCAACCGCCACCGGGCGTGGATGAACTGGCCAACCGGATCAATGAGGCGGTCAATGCCGCCCTGACCGAACAGCGCGAATCGGTGCTGCGCGCCCAGGCCGAAGTGCAGAACATGCGCCGCCGTTGCGACGCCGATGTGGAGAAGGCCCACAAGTTTGCACTCGAGAAATTCAGCAATGAGCTGTTGCCGGTATTGGATAATCTGGAACGCGCCCTGGGCGCGGTGCCGGATGCACAGAAGGAGCAGGTGAAAGCCCTCTATGAAGGGGTGGAGCTGACGATGAAGGGGTTCCTTGAGAGTCTGGCCAAATTCAACATCAAGCCGGTAAACCCGCACGGCGAACCCTTTGATCCCCAGTACCACCAGGCTATTGCCCAGGTGCCGAATCCCGCAGTCGCCCCCAACACCGTCATCGAAGTCATGCAGAAGGGCTACACGCTGCATGGGCGGGTGCTGCGCGCGGCGATGGTGGTCGTTTCCAAGGCCCCGTGAGGCGGAGTTGGCAAGGGTTCCCTTGAATTTATAAAGACCGTACCAACATAAGGGGCATGCCGGCTGTACCCCCTTCGGGCAGACAGCCAAAGCACTGATTCAACAACCAATCAATTCGCAACTTTCAATTCGTCACTTTTATTGCAGTACAGGAGCAGAAAAGCATGGGCAAAATCATCGGTATCGACCTGGGAACGACCAATTCCTGCGTAGCCATCCTCGAAGGTGGCAAGGCCAAGGTCATTGAGAACTCGGAAGGGGATCGCACGACCCCGTCGATCATCGCCTATACCGAAGATGGCGAGATCCTGGTGGGCCAGTCGGCCAAGCGCCAGGCGGTCACTAACCCGAAAAACACGCTGTTTGCCGTCAAGCGCTTGATCGGTCGTCAGTTCAAGGACGACGTCGTGCAGAAAGACATCAGCATGGTGCCGTACAAGATTTCCAAGGCCGACAACGGCGATGCCTGGGTGGAAGTGCGCGGCGAACGACTCGCGCCACCGCAGATTTCTGCGCAAGTCCTGAAAAAGATGAAGAAGACCGCCGAGGACTACCTTGGCGAGCCAGTCACCGAAGCCGTGGTTACGGTGCCAGCCTATTTCAATGACGCCCAGCGTCAGGCAACCAAGGACGCTGGCAAGATCGCGGGCCTTGATGTCAAACGCATCATCAATGAGCCGACAGCCGCTGCACTCGCGTTTGGTATGGACAAGCAGGAAGGCGATCGCACCATCGCGGTATATGACCTTGGTGGCGGTACCTTCGATATTTCCATCATCGAAATTGCCGAAACCGACGGCGAACACAGCTTTGAAGTGCTTTCCACCAACGGCGACACCTTCCTCGGTGGTGAAGACTTTGACTTGCGTCTGATCGATTTCCTCGCAGACGATTTCAAGAAAAATACCGGCATTGATCTGCACAACGATCCGCTGGCGCTGCAGCGTCTGAAAGAAGCCGCTGAGAAAGCCAAGATCGAACTGTCGTCTGCCCAGCAGACTGAAGTGAACCTGCCGTACATCACCGCAGACGCATCGGGTCCGAAACACTTGGTTGTCAAACTGACGCGTTCCAAACTGGAAGCGTTGGTGGAAGAGCTG
>JAZKEH010000095.1:0-2943 GCA_040387155.1 Pseudomonadota bacterium
GGCTTGCTGATGAAATCCTTGGCACCGGCCTGCAAGGCGCGCAGTTTGTGGCCCGGTTGTGCAGTAAGCACAATGACCGGCAGATAGGGATCATCCGCATTGGTCTTGAGACCTTCCATCACCTGAAAGCCATCCATGCCTGGCAACTGCAAGTCCAGCAGGATCAGGTCGTAGCGGTGCTGACGATGCAATCCGCACACTTCCTGCGAATTCATCGTGGAGCTGAGATTGGTATAACCCGCTTCACTCAACAGGAGTTCCAGCAAGGTCACATTCGCTTCCTGGTCATCGACGATCAGGATGCTGGCATTGAAAATATCGGTTGCGCACAACATCAGACAGCTTCCTGTTGGGGCCGGGAGAAAATAATTCTGGGGCAGCGACTGCAAGAAGCTGCGACGGATCTTTGGACTGAACGGGTGAAGCGAAGGGACGTGCCAGAAACAGACAGGAAGTGGAACTGCGGGAAGTGCGCGGTAGCGGCCTTCAGGCATTAGATAGAAGTAAAAGCGGAATAGCCATCTTTTGGACTGCTACCCGCTCTTACCCAACTTCCTTCGGTATTACTTGGTAGCGACTACTTCGACTTCGACGCGGCGATCAGGTGCAAGGCAGGTGATCAACGCAGGACGCTCGAGATTGTTACATTGGTCGGCGCGCGTCACTGGTGACGACTCACCTTCGCCGTTGGCATTGACCTTGGCCGTCGCAATGTTGCCAGTGCTGACCAGATAATCCTTCACAGCCTGTGCGCGACGTTGTGACAAGTCCTGGTTGTATTGATCGGAGCCGATGCGGTCGGTGTGGCCATCAACGGTAATCGAACCGTAGTCCAGCGTGCGCAGGTCAGCGATCAGTTTGTCCAGTTCGGCGCGGCCTTCTGGTTTCAGGGTGGCTTTGTCGAAATCAAACGCGGTATCTGCCATCAGCGTGATGCGGGTTGGTGCCGCCGGTGGCGGCGGCGTTGCTGGTGCCGGCGCTGGCGCAGGTGCTGCGCGCGGTGCCGCTGCCACTGGTGCCGCTGCAGGCGCTGGAGCAGCAGCCTTGGTACCAAAACGATAGACCACGCCGACCGAATACATGTCGACATCATCTGCCAGGCCCATTGGCTCTTCAATGCGATAACGTTCTGCCTCTACGCGCATCCCCAGGTTGTCGGTGAAGTCATGCTGCAGACCGAAGCCGTACTTGAGGTTGCTTTCCGCGTTATCGTTTTTGGCAAAAGGAAACGACGCCAGGTTGCGGGCGGAGAAATATTCGCGGGTTTCCGCGTAGGTAAGGCCTGCACGTGCAAACAGCGAAGTGGCATCTGACACGGGCAAGAAGCCTACGACGTCGAAGGCATAGCCGATCGGTCTGATATTGGCAGCCAGGTTTGCATCCGGTACGAGTACCGCGCGATAACCGAATTTGCCGAGATCAAAGTAACTGCCTTCCACCGCAAGGAAGCGGTTGAATTTGTAGCCGAGCAAAGCCTTGGCACCGATGTCGTCATCGTCTGCGGTAAGGCCGGTGGTGGAATAACCGAATCGCTGCATCTGTGGCAGCACCTTCGCTTCATTCATGTCCATTTCGGTGCGACCAACGTTGCCGCCGGCGTACCAGAAGGCATCCTGTGCGATGGCCAGCGGACTGGCGATCAGGGCAAGGGTGGCGAGGCTCAAGGCGCTGGTGATGCTTTTCAATTTGAATCCTGTTGATTTCATGTACTGCTCCAGATGACTTTATTGTTTGGTTTGATGTGAGTGAAAAAACTTACTTGGTACGGATGTCGTTCTTGACTGACTGTACGCCGTCGATGCTGCGTGCCAGGGTGCCAGCCTTGTTGATGTCGCCGCTCTCAGCGACAAAGCCGCTCAGCTGTACGACGCCCTTGTAGGTTTCAACACCGATTTCGGTGGCTTTCAGGTCGGCATCGCTGACCAGCGCCGCCTTGACCTTCGTCGTGATGACCGTGTCATCGATGACTTCGCCAACACTGTGTTGGGTATCGGTGGAAGCGCAGCCGGTAGCAAGCAGAAAGGCGAGTGGCAGTACGAGGGTGGAAAGGGTTTTGATCATTTTCATGGTGGTTCTCCGTTTATTCAAAGGCGGTATGGGTGACAACGGCGGCAACCATAGCGTCCCCGGCATAGCCGCTCTGTTCGGAATCGCACATAGCCGTAGTTATAGCCCCGGTTATTGGAGCGTCTGCTGGCGCACAGACGCTCCAACCACCCCTGCCTACTCTTGCAGCTCCCCCATCAAGAGCAGCAATCCCCATGAGCAACTTCTCCAGACCTTCCGCCATATCCAACGAGTTCCACAACTTTCTCGCCGACATTGAAACGCTTGTAAACGAAGCCACCGCAGCTGGCGGCGACGAATTGGCGTCCGCCCGCGAAAAGATCAACGACCGCATCGCATCGGCCAAAGCCTCTGCCATTCATGCAGGCGATGACTTGAGCAGCAGCGCCAGCAGATTCGCCCACACTGCCAACGAGGAAGTTTACGCAGAGCCATGGAAAGCCGTGGGCGTCGGCGCTGCCATCGGCCTGATGGTGGGCTTGTTGTTTGCACGTCGATGATCGCCGCGTACAGCCCGCTGCTCCGCTCTGCTGTGAGGGCCTTGCTCGCGCAAGGCGCTCTGCATGGAGAACTGGTGCGGCTGGACTGGGCCGAGGAAAAACAACGGTTGTTACGCCTGTTGCTGGCCCTGCTGGCCGGTACGATCTGCCTGTTCTGCAGTCTGTTGTCGCTGGGAGCACTGGTGTTGATCGTCAGTTGGAACACGCCGTATCAGCATGCTGCGCTCTACGCGTTGGTAGGCTTCTTCTGTACCGGCACGCTGGCCGCCGGCTACTGCCTGCATCGGTTGGTATTGCAGGGATCCGAAGCCTTCGCTGATACCCGCGCAGAACTCAGCGCCGATCTCGCACTCATCCGCAGCAAGCTTGGAGAACA
>JAZKEH010000095.1:3043-5781 GCA_040387155.1 Pseudomonadota bacterium
TTGCTGGGAAGACCGCTCAGGACAAACAGACTTGAAAATTCTTCCAGACAGGGTGCGTTGCCGAACAGAAGCTAGCGCACGGCAGGCGCAGCATGGTGCTTCAGTAGTAAATCCGATCAATCACACAGGAATTTTTTATGTTGGAAACAATCGCAATCGTTCTCGTACTGCTCTGGGCACTTGGCATGTTTACCGCTTCCAGTCTTGGCGGCCTCATTCACCTTTTGCTGGTCCTCGCCATCGTTGTCGTATTGATACGTGTGATCCAGGGCAGAAAGATCTAACGGAGCTCAGCCATGGCAGCTTCAAAAATTCTTGCAATCATTCTTATCGTCCTTGGCGCGCTTGGGCTCGCCTATGGTGGTTTCACCTACACGAGCGATCGCCACACCTCGGAGATAGGACCCATCAGCATAGTCGTCGATGAAAAGGAACGCGTGAACGTGCCGGTATGGGCGAGCATCGGTGTCATCGTGATTGGTGGCGCGCTGTTGCTGCTGCGCGGCAAGAAATTGTTCTGATCAGCAGCGCATCCGTGCGCTTTGCTGGCGGCGATCAACGCCGCAATGTTGATGCCATTTGCATCTGTGCGTTATCGCGAGGATCAGTTCCATGATCAATTCACTACCCGCCACAAAGAAAAAAAATTCCAGTCTGGCACTACGCCTGCTGCTCACTGGTTCAGTGCTGTTGGCACTGGCCTCCTGCGCCAGCACGCCGCTGCCACCCACCCAACAACTGCAAGCTGCTGAACTGGCCATCACCAATGCCGAACAGGCAGGCGTGGCCGATTACGCCTCTTCCGAGCTTAACCAGGCTCGCGAAAAACTGGCTGCTGCGCACACTGCGGTGGATACCGAAGAAATGGTGCTCGCCCAGCAACTGGCGGACGAAAGCCGTGTCAGTGCCGAACTGGCTACCGCCAGGGCAGAAGTATTCAAAGCCAAAGCCGTCAATGCCGAGATGGAACAAAGCCTCAATACCCTTAAACAAGAATTGCTGCGCAATTCAGGTACCCGCTAATGAAAAACCTTTTTCATAAATCGACCCGCCCCGCCACGTTCGCCCGTCTCGTCACGTTCTCGGCCGCTACCATCCTGTTGGCGTCCTGCGCCTCCCAGGTAGTTGCTCCGGGTCCCGCCGCTGATGTGCGTACCCGCTTGAATGTGTTGCAGTCCAACAATGAACTGGCCAGCCGCGCACCCGTCGAAATCAAGGATGCTGAGCTTGCCGTAACGGCAGCTGAGCAGTCGAAGAAAGATCCTGTATTGACCCGTCATCTGGTGCTTATCGCCGGCCAGAAAGTCGACATCGCCGGTTCCTGGGCGCAAAGCCGCCTGTATGAAGACCAGCGCGAAGCGCTGAGCGCCGAGAGTGATGTTGCCCGTCTTGAATCGCGCACCCGCGAAGCGGACCGTGCGCGTAACGACGCCACCAACGCGCGCAACCAGACCCAGATCGCCCGCAATGACGCCAGCGCTGCCCGCTCGGCTACTGCGGTTGCACAGAATCAAACGGCAGTTGCCCGCAACGATGCCGACTCCGCTCGCGTCGATACCAGCATTGCACTGGGGCAGGCACAAGTGGCGCGTAACGACGCCGCTGATGCACGCGTTGATACCGGCATTGCACAGGACCAGGCCGCAGTAGCGCGCAACAATGCCGCCGCCGCACAAACTGACGCCAGTAATGCCCGCGCAGAAACCGATGACCTGCAACAACAGCTGGACGCCATCAGCGCACTGGCCACAGAACGCGGTCAGGTAGTAACGCTGGGCGATGTGATGTTTGAAACCGGCAAGTCCGAGCTACGCGGCGGCACGCCCGACAATCTCGACAAACTGGCGGTGTTCCTCAAACGCTACGACACCCGCACGGTGCGTATCGAAGGCTACACCGACGATGTTGGCACCGAGGGTTCCAACATCGCGCTGTCGCAAAGTCGCGCTTCTTCCGTACGCTCCTACCTGGAAGATCAGGGTGTCTTGAGCTCACGCATGACGATCGCCGGTCTCGGTGAAGCCGATCCGGTTGCCAGCAACGACGGCGACACCGGTCGACAGCAGAATCGCCGCGTCGAAGTCATCATCTCCAACTAGTTGATTGGCGCTTGGTTGATCGGCGCTTGGTTGATTGACTCTTAGTTTATTGACTCTTAGTTTATTGGTACTGGCACCACTTCGTCAGTCCACACCTTGAAGCTCTTCAGGGTGTTGGGCCCGAAGGTGCTGCTGATGGCCACGTCTGCCGCATCGCGGCCACGGGCAATCAGTACGCGACCAATGTAGGGCTTGTTGTTGCGCGCATCGAACACGTGCCACTTGCCACCCAGATACACCTCAAACCACGCCGCGAAATCCATCGTCGCATACGGCGGCGGCAACCCAATGTCGCTCAGATAACCCGTGCAGTAACGCGCCGGAATGTTCAGACAGCGGCAGAAGGCGATCGCCAGATGCGTGTAATCGCGACACACTCCCGTTCGTTCATTGAAGGCTTCCTGCGCAGTCTTGGTGGCGCGCGCATACTGATAACCAAACAGGATGTGGTTGTTGACGTAATTGCAGACCGCTTGCACCCGTCCCCAACCGGTGGGACCGTTGCCAAACAGTTGCCAGGCAGTGACCGACAGCAGATCCGTCTCGCAGTAACGGCTGCCCAACAGATACAACAACGTCTCTGCCGGCAGATCATGCACTTCATGTTGCATGGCCGACGGTACGACTGCATCGGCCTCA
>JAZKEH010000096.1:0-2445 GCA_040387155.1 Pseudomonadota bacterium
GAGCAAAACCGATGCGCTGACTGATGCCCGGCATGTACTGCATTGCCGGCAACAGCTGTGGCAGCACAATTGCGTTCAGCAAACTGCCTACTGCACAAACGACAGCCAGCCCAACCGCTTGCCACGTAAAAGTACGCCACTGTGGATTGCGGCGCATCCGCCACGGCAGCAACAAGGCACCCAGCATCCAGAACAACGATGACGCCAACAGTCAACGGCGATTGCATCACTGGGTCGCCGTTGCGCATTTCGGCAGGAAATATACCAGTCGCTGCAAAGCCGATACCGGCCAGCACCAGCAAGTACCACAACACTTTTCTGCTGCCATCCACCGCTTGCGCCAGCGCAGCACCGCACAGCGCAAGCAGAATGCCTGGCGTGATGAAGCCAATGAGATTCCACGCCAGCGCATTGGGCGCGCCAATGACGCCGAGTTCACTGACAGCCTTGTGTGCGTGGGAATACTCTGGCCGTACGGCCGCGAAAACTGCCAATGCCACACCAAACAAAATGGCGGCAGCAACACCGGTCAATGCAACGGCTTGTTTGTTCATGTTCTGTCTCCTGTCCCTGCAGACTCTGCTTCGTATTGAAACACCGCATCCAATGGCACGTTGAATACGCGTGCGATCTTGAACGCGAGCTCCAGCGTTGGTGAGTATTTGGCCGCTTCAATCGCCAGCACGGTCTGCCGTGTGACACCGATGCGCTCAGCCAGTTCGGCTTGTGTCATTTCGTTGGCATCGAAGCGCAGGCGACGAATATTGTTGGTTATCGGCGTGGAAGCCATCTCAGACTCCGCGGCGATACAGCACAACCATCATCGCTTCCCGCGCAATGCCGGCCATCATCAGCGACACCAACAAGACGTTGGCGATGGCGAGCGGCGTCAGTATTGGCACGGGCAAGTTATTGCCCCAGGCCATCTGCTGTGCGGCGGTGGTACAGATCACCACCAGCACACAGATTTGCAGCACGTTGCCAAACAGCACATTGCCACGACGTTCTATCTGCAGGTCGCGCTCGTCCATTGGCTCGGGGTCCTGTTTGGCATGCAGGAACATCGCCAGCACGATGCGGGCAAAGATGGCCATCATGACGACGCCGATGATCAGGTTGACCATGGCACCGCCACGCAACGCTTCATCGCCGCGTTGCAGCAGCCAGAACAGTTTGGGCAGGTAATAAAGGGCAATCAGGCCGTTGACCAGGAGTTCGACCAACAGGTTCTTTTCCCGGATGGACCATTCGAGGGTGGTTTCGTCGCGTGTCATGAGGATGCCTCCGTTTGTTTGATGACGGAGGCATGGTATGGCTTAGCTTACTTAAAGTAAAATATTTTTTACATTAAGAATGAGAAACCATACTTTGTGTAAGCAGTCCTGTGCCTGGCGGCAACGGTGCCGGTGGGGTCATGTCATTCACAAACTTCAGCAGGTCACGCCAGCTGATGATGCCAACGGGGTGGTTTTCCTTGTCGACAATGGGGATGCACGAAATTGAATGTGCCTTGAACACTTCCACGGCTTCGCTGAGATCAGCTTCGGGACTGAGCGCAATCGGATGGTGGGTCATGATCTGGTGGGCACGGCGTTTCATCGTGCAAACATCGCGTGTGGTTTCGTGCAGACTACCGACAAAGGGGCTGATATTGCGCAGCAGGTCGCGATCGGAAATAACGCCCAAAAGCCGGCTTTTTTCGACGACCAGCAAGTGATGGAAACGCGTGTTGTCGAAGATTTCTTTCACCTGGCTCAGCGTATCGTCGGGTTCAACGCTGACAACCTTGGTGGTCATGAAGGCTTGCAGTTGCATGGTGATGTCCTCTCTGGAGACTCACAACTATCTACGACCGGTTGTGGTCCGACTTTAATGATGCTGTTCATTTTGCCGTCCAGTTGACACACAAATGAGAATGATTATCATTTGTGTGGTGCTACGCTCGTGCAAGGCCCACCCACCCAATCGGAGAACTGTCATGACTTCGCTTCTACGCCTGCCAATGACTGCGCTCTCGCGCTGGCGCTGGCACTTTCTGCCTTCCGTATTCCTGCTCTTATTGGGCGCGGCAGTTGTGCAGGCAGCCGATGCACCGGTTGCTGGTTCTGATCCTGCTGACTGCCCGCAAAGCATGCGCTACACCTTCAGCTGGTCGATGGCGACGTCATGCAATTTCGGCCCGCGTGGTGGCACCAGCAAAGGAGCCGAGCTGACATTGGATACGGCACCGCATAGCGGTTGGTTAGCGCTGCAAGAGAATGGTTTGGGCACGAAGGAGAAGGACCGTCGCGCCATTCTCGCCATGGCCGGGCCGTACCGCACCAGTTTTGAGTTTCTCGAAACCGTGTTGTATGTGCCTGAACTGGAACGCGGGCGTCCCTATCAGTCATGGGGAACTGAATACATCTACGTCGTCGACGACAGCGAGGACTTCATCAGCCTGCA
>JAZKEH010000097.1:0-2749 GCA_040387155.1 Pseudomonadota bacterium
CACCGACACCCGCATTATGAATGCGGTGCTCTAACCAGCTGAGCTACATCGCCATGTAACTGTGAGGGCGCGAATTTTAAGCCGGGCGCCGCGCCGGAGTAAACCAGCAAAACGGCTTTATCCCGGCTTTTCCTAGACGTTGAAGCGGAAGTGCATGACATCGCCGTCCTGCACGATGTATTCCTTGCCTTCCAGACGCCATTTGCCGGCGTCCTTGGCCCCTTGTTCGCCCTTGTACTGGACGAAATCGGCATAGGCCATGACTTCGGCCCGGATGAAACCCTTTTCAAAATCGGTATGGATGACGGCGGCAGCCTTGGGTGCGGTAGCGCCGATCTTGACGGTCCAGGCGCGTACTTCCTGCACGCCGGCGGTGAAGTAGGTTTGCAGACCGAGCAATTCGTAGCCGGCGCGGATAACGCGATCGAGACCGGGTTCGGTCATGCCGAGGTCCTGCAGGAAGTCCATTTTTTCTTCCGCCGCCAGTTCGGCGATCTCGGATTCGAGCTTGTTGCAGACAGCGACGACGATGGAATTCTCGGCCTTGGCTATCGCCATGACCTGATCGAGATACGGGTTGTTCGTGAAGCCTTTCTCATCGACGTTGGCGATATACATCGTTGGCTTGTTGGTCAGCAGATGGAACTGGTAAAGGGTGGCCTGCTCGTCCTTGTCCAGTTCAAGACTGCGCACGGGATTACCAGCATCCAGATGCGCACGCACCTTCGTCAGTACGTCGCGGGTCTTGATGGCGTCCTTGTCCTGGCCGCGCGCCAGCTTGGTGGCGCGATCCAGGCCTTTTTCGACGCTTTCCAGATCAGCCAGTGCCAGTTCGGTGTTGATGATTTCAATGTCATTCTTCGGATTGATGGCGTTGGCCACGTGGATGACGTTTTCATCAACGAAGCAGCGCACCACATGCGCAATCGCATCGCATTCGCGGATGTTGGCGAGGAATTTGTTGCCAAGGCCTTCGCCTTTGGACGCACCGGCCACCAGGCCGGCGATGTCGACGAACTCCACCGCAGTGGGGACAACCTTGTGCGGTTTGACGATTTCAGCCAACGCATTCAGGCGCGCATCCGGTACCGGCACGATGCCGGAGTTCGGTTCTATCGTGCAGAACGGAAAATTTTCGGCGGCAATGCCAGCCTGGGTAAGCGCATTGAACAGTGTCGATTTACCAACGTTGGGCAACCCAACGATGCCGCATTTGATACCCATAAACTCAATCCTGTTCTTTAACCTGTATCTAACTCAGCACGTCGAAGGTTCGACGATTGAGCTGCTTGTCACGACGTAGCCTTTGGCGAAGTCGGAGTGTGTAATTTCGTCATGGCTTCCTGCATCTTGCCTTGCACCAGCAAGGGCAATAACGCGACAGCCTTGTGGAATTCCTCATCGATGATTGGCTCTTCCGCTTTGCGGAACGGGCCCAACACGTAATTCAGTACCAGCGATGCTTCACCCGGATGACCAATACCCAAACGCAGGCGGGCAAAGTCCGCACTGCCAAGTGCGCGAATGATGTCGCGAACGCCATTGTGGCCGCCGTGACCACCACCCACTTTCAATCTGGTTGTACCCAGTGGCAGATCAAGTTCGTCGTACGCAACCAGGATCTGGGCCGGCTCCAGTTTGTAGAACTGCGCCAGTGGTTGTACTGACTCACCACTCTTGTTCATGAACGTAGTCGGAAACAGCAAGCGCACTTCATTGCCGTTGACATCAATGCGCCCCGTCAGGCCTTTGAATTTGCTTTCAGGCCGCAGCTCGCATTTGTAGGCAGCTGACAACCGCTCCAGCAACATGGCGCCGGCGTTGTGACGGGTGGCTTGATATTGTTGGCCTGGATTTCCCAGGCCAACAATCAAGGCGATGGCAGCGCTCATTCTGCAGCGGTGCTACGCGGAGGTAATTACTTCTTGGCCGGAGCTTTGGCTGGTGCTTTGGCCGCAGCTGCAGCGGGAGCAGCAGCTGCAGTAGCAGCGGCGGCAACCGGAGTTTCTTCACCTTTCTTGATGACTTTGATCGACACAACGGCCAGGTCACCGGAAGGGCCATGGCCCAGCGATACGCTGTGCACGCCTTCTGGCAGTTTCAGGTCGGAGATGTGCAGCGAGTGGCCAAGGCCCAGGCTGGCAATGTCGACTTCGATGTGGGAAGGCAGATCTTTTGGCAAACAGCTGATTTCCAGTTCGGTCAACAAGTGGGAGACCAGACCGCCCTGCTTCACACCGACCGAAGTGCTTTCATTGATGAAGTGCAATGGCACGTGGATGTGCAGTGCGCGGTCTTCAAGTACGCGCTGGAAGTCAGCGTGCAGCAGACGTGGCTGCGCAGGGTGACGTTGCAGGTCCTTGATGATGGCTTTCTCGGCTTTGCCATCGACATTGATAGTTACGATGGACGTGAAAAAGACTTCGTTTTCCAACACATAAGCCAGATCTTTGTGGTTCAGCGTGATGTTGGCGGGTTCTTTGTCGCCACCGTACAGGATGGCTGGTACTGAACCTTCCAGACGACGCAGGCGGCGGCTGGAGCCTTTGCCCAGGTCGGTGCGGGTCGTGGCCTGGAGCGCAAATTGTTGTTTGTTGGACATTCGATTTTCCTCTGGAACCGCTCCCATTGTTTGGGTCGGGTTCTCCGTTGGTGATGGGCTTGCGCCCGGTTGGTTCTCCCATCAACCATGAATGGTGATGAGAGAGTTGCCTTCAGTCATGTTGGTTCGGCTTAACCCTCATCAAAC
>JAZKEH010000097.1:2759-3581 GCA_040387155.1 Pseudomonadota bacterium
TTGGGTCGGGTTCTCCGTTGGTTATGGGCTTGCGCCCGGTTTGTTCTCTCATCAACCGTGCATCAACCGTGAGCGGTGATGAGAGAGTTGCCTTCAGTCATGTTGGTTCGGCTTAACCCTCATCAAACATGGCACTGACGGATTCTTCGTTGCTGACGCGGCGGATGCTTTCGCCGAGAAAGCGTGACAGCTGGAGCTGACGGATTTTCTTGCACTTGCGCGCGGTATCACTGAGCGGGATCGTGTCGGTCACTACCAGTGAGTCGAGCGTGGAATTGTTGATGTTGTCGATCGCGTTGCCGGACAGGATCGCGTGGGTACAGTACGCGACCACCCTGGTGGCGCCTTGCGCTTTCAGCGCATCAGCGGCTTTGCACAAGGTGCCGGCCGTATCCACCATGTCGTCCACAATCAGACAGGTGCGATCTTTTACTTCGCCTATCAAATGCATGACTTCGGTTTCGTTCGCTTTCGGGCGACGTTTGTCGATGATGGCGAGATCGGTGCCGAGCTGTTTGGCAAAGGCGCGGGCTCGTACTACGCCACCGATGTCGGGCGACACGACAGTAAGATTTTCATAGGTCTGGCTGCGCACATCTTCCACCAGCACGACGGAACCGTAGACGTTATCGACAGGGATGCTGAAGAAGCCCTGGATCTGTTCGGCGTGCAGATCGATGGTCAGTACGCGGTTGATGCCAGCGGCGCTCATCATGTCGGCGACTACCTTGGCGCTGATTGGCACGCGGGCGGAACGTACACGGCGGTCCTGGCGGGCATAGCCGAAGTACGGAACCACGGCGGTAATACGGTTGGCAGAGG
>JAZKEH010000098.1:0-211 GCA_040387155.1 Pseudomonadota bacterium
TGTCTCTTGCCTTGATGCCGCTGGCTCATTTGCTGACGGCCCCCCGCATGCCTCAGAGTCCCATTGTTCGCGCCTTCATACGCGGCGAAGCCGGTACGCAGGCAACAGGTGGCGTGTCGATGCCGCCGTTGCCCACCAACCTGGTGCTGGAAGACGACAGCGCCAGGGAACGCAAGGTCACGCTGTCGGTCACTGACATGAGCCTGGCCGA
>JAZKEH010000098.1:221-2524 GCA_040387155.1 Pseudomonadota bacterium
CAGCGAAACGTTCAAATTACCGCGGGCCAAAGTCCTGGCCGATACGCTGGATGCGATCGCTGAAGCTTCTGGCTGCAACATCTTCAAGGACGGCGACAACATCGTCGTTGATTACTGCGAAGCGCAGTAATCCGCATCCGTTAACGCTGTTGATTGAAGGAAGCGGTTCAGAAGGGAACTGTCTATCTAGAACTGAACTACCTCACCTTGATGCGGAATGTCAGCATGCAACTGCTGGTCATTCCGCAATTTTTCCTGCAATACCTTTTGGGTCTCCGGCTCGCCGTGCACCAGCAGAACATGGGGTTTGGGTTGGAAACTGCCGACCCAGTTCAGCAGATCGCTCTGGCCGGCATGCGCTGAAAAGCCACCCAGCGTTTCAATACGCGCCCGCACCGCGAATTCGCTGCCGAACATACGAATCAGTTTCTCGCCATCAACGATGCGGCGGCCCAGCGTGCCGCGCGCCTGGTAGCCGCAGAAGATCACAGTGTTGCGTTCATTCCAGATGCGATGCTTGAAGTGATGCTTGATGCGCCCGCCGGTACACATGCCACTGCCGGCAATGATCAGTGCGCCCTGCTTGATCTTGTTGATGGCCATTGAAGACGCCTGGTCCTTGGTAAAGTGCAGTTGCGGCAGGAAGCACTTGATCGACTCGCAGAAGCCACCTTTGATTTTCACCAGATCCTGCTTGTCGAGCAGCTCATAGCATTCGTCGTAGATGGTCGTGATGGCGATACCCATCGGGCTGTCGAGAAAAATCTGCCATGGGTCGAGCTTGCCCTCTGTTTGCAATACGCCGAGGTGGTAGAGAAGATCCTGGCTGCGGCCAATCGCAAAGGCAGGAATCATCACATTGCCTTTCCGTTCCCATGTTTCGTGCAGCACTTGCTCAAACTGTTTCAGCGTGGCGTCCATTGGCTTGTGGTCGCGGTTGCCATAGGTGCTTTCCATCATGACGGCGTCGGCATGCGTGAGCAGCGCAGGGTCGTTCATCAACGGACCATTGCGTTTGCCAAGGTCGCCGGAGAACACCAGCGTCTTCTCCTTGCCGTCTTCAGTAATCTTCAGTTCGACGATGGCTGAGCCGAGAATGTGGCCAGAGTCGTGCAGGCACACGGTTGTGCTGGCATTGATACGCAAGCATTCGCGAAAGGCGACCGGCTTGCACAGCTTCAGTGCCTTCTCGACATCGGCTTCGTCATAGGCGGCCTGCAAGGGCTCGGCACCACGGCGTGCACGGCGGAGGTTTTCGTATTCGAGATCCTTCTCGTACAGACCCAGCGCGTCGGCCCACATGACCTTCAGCATTCTGGCAGTGGCGGGCGTGCAGTAGATGGGGTTGCGGAAGCCTTGCTGGACGAGACGGGGCAGGTTGCCGCTGTGATCGAGATGGGCGTGTGACAGGATGACTGCATCCAGTGAGGCAGGATCAAAAGGGAAGCGCACATCGGGTGAATCTTCTATGTCTTCCGCACCCTGGTGAATGCCGCAGTCGAACAGGAAGCGGCCTGCGCTGCGGGACTCCACCAGATAACACGAGCCGGTAACCTGTTGGGCTGCCCCTATGAACGTCACTGTGGCCATTGCCATTTCTCCTTGTCGTTGTTGTTGTCTATTTCTCTATCAGTAGCACCTGATCAACGCCAACCCCTGTCAGCGTACGCGTTGCCCCTGAAGGCCATACTACTCGCACTTCATCGACGCTGACTGCCTTGCCAATGCCAAAATGCGCGATGACAGGATTCTGTGACATAAAGTTGCTGCCCGCATTGAGCTCGCGCAACTGGGTGACACCATTTACCGTCAGATAGACACGGGCGCCAATGGCCTCGCTGTTCTGCTGCTCGCCGCCGACCTTCACCTGCAGCCAGTGCTGATGCAGACCACGGTTCTCGTACAACAACGGCGCTTGTTCGTTGTTGGCTACGAAGATATCCACGTCCCCATCGCGGTCATAGTCAAAACAGACGAGGCCACGGCCTTGCTTGTTGTCAGCGATGCCCAGTTCAACAGCACGTTCACGGAAGCCACCTTGATGATCGTTGATGAACAGCCGCGACGGATCATTGCGGAACGGGAAGGGGCTTTGATTGTTGAGGCTGGATTCATAGCCGTTGACATGGAACAGGTCGAGCCAGCCGTCGTTGTTGAAATCAGCGAAGCACGCCCCCCAGCCCCAGCCACCACTGCGGGTTCCCGTTATGTCGGTGACATCGGCAAACGAACCATCACCACGGTTATTGTAGAAGCGATTACCGGTGACGCCCCACGTAATGCCCAGCTGTTGCTTGCTGAGG
>JAZKEH010000099.1:0-3277 GCA_040387155.1 Pseudomonadota bacterium
ACTCGCCGATACACCGGATGGCGATGGCAACATGCTCGATCATTCACTGTTTCTGTACGGCTCCAACATGGGCAACAGCAACCAGCACGACAACTATCCACTGCCCGAGGTTCTGGTCGGTGGCGCCAACGGCAAACATGTTGGCGGCAAGAACCTGACCCTGCCCGAGCGCACGCCGCTCGCGAACGTGCATCTGACGATTCTCGACAAGCTGGGCATTGGCCAGCCGAGCTTTGGCAACAGTACTGGCGTACTGTCCGACGTGTAAGTCGAACACCACATAACGCAGACAAACGAAAGAAAACCAAAAAGCAAAGATGAAAATGACTGATCGTAGAAGCATTCTGAAAGCAGGTTTGGGCGGACTCGCCGCATGGGCCTCCGCGCCCTTGCTGGCTGCGCAATCAAACAAAGTGGCAACGCAGGCGCTGACCGAGCGCGTGACGTTGTTGAGTGGCGCACCTTCCAACCTTATCGCAGTGAAAGCGGGCGACGGCATTGTGCTAGTGGACAGCGGCGCAGCCGACATGGCGCGCGCTGTCAAAGCTGCACTTGGTGGCGGCAAAGTAAGCACGCTGTTCAACACGCATTACCATCCCGATCAAACCGGCGGCAATGAACTGTTTGGCAAGGACGGCGCCGAGATTCACTCGCACGTGATCACCAAACAATGGTTGTCGGCTGACTACTACGTGCCGACCGAAGATCGCTGGACCAGCGCCTTGCCTGCGGCCGGCAGACCCACCAAGACCATCCGCACCCAGGATGCGATGACTGCAGGCAACGAACACATCGAATACGGTTACTTGCTTGAAGCCCACACCCGTGGCGACATCTATGTCTATTTCCGCGACTCCAACGTGCTGGCTGTCGGCGATGTAGCGTCGCCCGAACTGGATCCGGTACACGACTGGTTTGCCGGCGGCTGGCTCGGTGGTCGCTGCGATGCGATGGACGATCTGCTCGCACTCGCCAACGACACCACCATCATCGTGCCCTCTTACGGCCCGGTAATGACGCGCGCGCAACTGCAAGCCGAGCGCGACCTTATGGCAAAGATCTACGACACCACCACGCTGCTGACCACACAGGGCAAAAGCGCGCAGGACATGCTCGACGCCGGTGTGTTGAACGATGTGGGCCGCACGTTCCAGGATCCTTACCGTTTCCTGTACGACATTGCGAAAGGCCACTGGGCTCACTACACCAATTTCGGCGGCAACATCGTTTAAGGCCAGATAGAAAATTGTTCCCGTACGGGCACGACAGGTCGTGCCTCTACACAGGAGATAAAAATGAGAACGTTCAAGATCACTGCGCTTGCCCTGCTGATATCTGCCGCCACTACGAGTGCCTTTGCGCAGGAGTCGCTGGTCGATCTCGTGCGTGCCGGCCAGCGCGACGCTGTGCTGGCTGCGATCACGTCGCCCGAAGTGGACGTCAACGTACAGGAACCGGACGGTTCCACCGCACTGATGTATGCCACCTACAACGTTGATCATGAGATGGTGCGCGCGCTGCTGAAATCCGGCGCGAAAGCGGATGTCACCAACAACTTCGGCGCCAGTGCGCTGACTGAAGCAGTCAAGCTAAGTGACGTTGAACTTGTTCGCATGCTGCTGGATGCCGGCGCCAATCCGGATTCGGTCAACGCCGACAACCAGACCGCCTTGATGATCGCCGCCAACCTTGGCTCGCTGCCGATCGCAGAAATGCTGATCAAGAAAGGCGCGAAAGTGAATACCGTGGAAAGCTTCCGCAACCAGACTGCGTTGATGTGGGCTGCTGCCAACAACCATCCCGACATTGTCGAGTTGCTGATCAAGAACAAGGCCGATGTCACGTTGCGCGCGAAGAGCGATGACTGGCCGCGCCAGATGACGTCAGAGCCACGCGCGCAGTTCCGCAATACCGGCGGCCTCACCGCGCTGTTGTATGCAACCCGCGGTGGTTGCTACCGCTGCGCCGTTGCCATCGTGGAAGCCGGTGCCGACATCAACCAGCCCAACCCTGATGGCATCACCCCGCTGATCAATGCGCTCGACAACCGTGCCTACGACATTGCGATGTTCCTGATCGACAAAGGCGCCAAAGTGGATACCTGGGACATGAACGGCCGTACGCCGATCTACGTTGCCGTTGATATGAATTCGTTCCGTGCACCCGGTGGCGGTGGCGGCGGTGGAGCCGGCGTCAACTTTGGTGGAGTCGGTGGCAGCGCGCTTGGCACCCAGGCAGCCTCGGGCAGCCAGAGCACCGTTAAAGCAATGGACGTGGTCAACCGCCTGCTCGACATGGGCGTCGATCCCAATCACGAACTGACCCGCATGCGTCCCAACGGCCCTGGCCGCGGCCGCTTTGCCGACTACATGATGCGCGGCGGTGTAGGTCCGCTGATGGTTGCGACGCTGAACCATGACAACGAAGCCATGAAGGCGCTGTTGGCGCATGGTGCCGAAGTGGACACCCCCAATGCCTTCCGCATTACGCCGTTAATGGCCGCTGCCGGTTTGACCGGCACCGGTCGCCGTGAAGGCAATCAGCTGCAAGGCCAGGACGCCCAGGCGCGCGTAATCCAGACCATGGATCTCCTGCTCGACGCCGGCGCCAACGTTAACGCCCAGGTGACCGACAGCCACACCCATACCGCCAAACTGACCGCCTATATCCAGGGCCGCGACAGCGAAGGCAGAACGGCACTGTTCGCCGCTGCCGAGCTCGGCTGGGACCGCGTAGTGCAACATTTGCTGGACCGCGGTGCCGATGCCTCGATCAAGGACGCCACCGGCAAAACTGCACTCGACGCCGTCCTGGCGCCACCCCGTACTGGCACGCAAGCACCGGCTGGCCCCACCCCGGAAGCACGCAAGATCATTGCCACCGCGCTAAGCCAGTCGATGGGATTACCTGTACCAGAAGCCGCAACAACACCAACCACCACTGAAGGGAGTGCACAATGAGGATGAACATCAACAAAAACGTTTCGCTGCTGCTTGGTCTTGTCGTGGCCGCAACGTCCTTTGCCCAATCTGAACAGTCAGCACCGCAAGGCGTCGAACAGATCGAAGTCAATGGTGAACCCACGGTTATCTCGCTGAAAGCGGAAGCAGAACAACTTGAACTCAAGATGTACACGATCTTCAACGCCCTCAACAGCAGTGATGAGCTCGATGTTGCCTGCGGCCAGGTCACCCCGACCGGCAGCAAGCTTCCCGTCTGGGAATGCAGCGCTGCCTACATGCGGGAGGCCGGCAATACCAACATACAGACCGCCCAA
>JAZKEH010000100.1:0-5884 GCA_040387155.1 Pseudomonadota bacterium
ATATTCGCAGTGCCTCCATCAATGTCGGTCAGCCCCTCGAGCATCTCCAGTGTCGTTGTCTTGCCCGCACCATTGGGTCCGAGTATGCCAAAAATTTCACCTGGCTCTATCGCAAGGGAAACTCCGTCCACGGCGTGGAACCATTCCCCTTTCTTGTCAGGGCGTGGGTACCTTTTTAGCAGGTTGCTGGCTTCAACAATAGGCATGAGGTCTTTACCAATCAGGTCGGAAGGTTCATCATTGTGAGCAGTTGTACCTGGTAGGCGACATCATCGACGGATGGCGTATCGCTACTGCCAAATGGTACTGGCCGTCTGCGCACAATCAGGTAATCCGGCAGATATTACGCAAATCCGAGAAAGATAACACCAAGGTCACTTATATAACCGGCAACCACGACGAATTCCTGCGTGAGTACATCGCTGAACATAATTTTCAAATGGGAAATATCATCGTCGCTGACGAAGCCATACACACAACTTTAACTGGCAAGAAGTTATGGATCGTGCACGGCGATGTTTTTGATGGCGTGACCCGTCATCACAAATGGGTCGCGCTGCTTGGCGATGCGGGCTATAACTTTCTGCTCTGGTCTAACCGCTGGTGCAACGGCCTGCGAAAAATGTTCAGGCTGCCGTACTGGTCCATGTCACGAGCTATCAAGAACAAGGTAAAGAGCGCAGTCAGTTTCATCTTCGAATTTGAACGTACAGTCGTCAAGGAAGCTCTTAAACGTGAAGTCGATGGCGTGGTGTGCGGTCACATTCATCATGCAGAAAAGAAAGAGCTGAATGGCATCATGTATTACAACTGCGGCGACTGGGTGGAAAGCTGCACGGCGCTGGCAGAAGACGAGTCAGGCGAGATCCACATAATCTACTGGGCCGAGCAAATTGGCCACTATGCGGATAACGTCATCAGTTTTGATGCGCGGCGCGATCGAGAGGTCGCGGCTCGAGGCGTCTGAGTCCAAAACCATGGCGAAAAAAAGCCGCGAATCCGCGGCTCTTTCAGATTATCTCACGCGAACCATCACTGGATAACGGGCGCTGCTGCTGCATCCAGCGCATCCGCCACTACGCAGTTATCCACTTTCAGGCATTCTTCCTTCAGCAGTTTACCGGTCTCTTCGATGGGTTCGGGTCGTGTGCCGCGATAACCAGCAGGGAAAAGTCCCATAGCCAGGTCATACGGAGTACGGCCGGAGCTATCGGCCACCTGTTGCACAGCGCCGTTATCAATCAGGAACTTCGCAATTTTGTTCCAGCCTTTTTTAGCTGCGGCATGCAGAGCGGTCTGGCCGTCAACCGTACCCTGGCGCATCGCAGGCTGCAGACCGGCGCCACGCTCGCTGTCGGTCAATTGCGTTATTGGCCGTCTTGCCGGGTCGCCCGTTACCGCGTTGATGTTGGCACCGTGCGCAAGCAGGACCTTCATTGTTTCAATGCTGTCTTCTTCGGTTTTGAACCTGCCACGCGTTGGTTCGGACGCCCAGTCGATGCCAGCCACGATCAGCAGCGGTGTATGGCCACGCGCATTGGGCAGATCGACAAGGGCGCCATGTTCAAGCAGGAGCGCAACTGATTTGACATCTGCTGAGCGTGCAGCGCGGATCAGTGGTGTAGCGCCTTCGGCCAGCACGTTATCGGCACCCCGGTCAAAAACGGCATTACGGTAGGGCGGACGCACCTTAAGTTGCATGTTGGGATTCGCGCCGCGTTCCAGCAGCATTCTGGCGATGTCGTATCCGGTCAACGCATCCTCCGATGGAATATCGGCACGGCCGCCGGTAGGCAGGGTATTCAGGTCTATGGCATTGAAGAGTGGCGCACGCCCGAACAGGTCCCACTGATTAACGTCGGCCCCGGCTTCGATCAGCGCCGCCGCGGTTTCAAAATGCAGGTTGATCAGCGCAAGATTCAGCGCAGAGATTCGATCGGGGTCGGTCGCGTTCAGATCAGCACCAGCCTCTGCGAGTACAGGAATACATGCTGTGCAACCCTGGCGAGCGGCATAAAGCAGCGCCGAAAAACCGCCTTTGTTCATGTCTTTAGGGCGGGGTTCGGACATTATGCGCCGGTCCCATAAACGCGCAGCCCCATGGGCGTTGATATCGGCGTCGTGATCGATCAGCAGTTTCAGCATGTCAGGCTGGCTTTGCGCAGCTGCCCACATGATTGCCGACTGACCTCCCCAGGTTTCCGTCTTGTTCACATCGGCGCCGTGATCGAGTAGAAGTTTGGCAGCCTGCAGGTTGCCCGAACGTGCCGCAATCATCAGCGCAGTTTCACCTTCCGGATTGCCCTGGTTCGCGTCAGCGCCATGTTCAAGAAGCAAGCCCAGGATATCGACATTTCCTTGCATTGCGGCTTCCGCAATTGGCAGCGCACCGTATTCGTTCATGTGGCTTGCATCAGCGCCAGCCTCGAGCAATTGTTCGACAAGCTGCGTGTCACCCTGATACACCGCATATAGCAGGGCAGTGGAGCCGTCCGACTTCATCGCATCCACTTCGGTGCCTGCTGCTAACATGGCCAGCGCTTCCTCACGCTGACCCGCACTCACGAGATCTGCGATGCTGGTCGCATTTACTGCCGTTGTGCCGGCCAGCAGTATCGCAGCAACAAGGTTGCGTATTTTTGTTGCCGCCTTGAATCGTGGTTTCATCATTGACTCCTGCATGACTTGGTGCCGTCGGTAGCGTCCGGTTATTAAACTTCGGCAAAGGAGCCGGTGCTATCGCCAAACGATTCTTCAGGGATCCCAGCGCGCTGCAGCATCGTGACAAGCAGGTTGGCATGCGGGGTATCCTGTGGATACACGAGATGCTGGCCACCCTTGATCGTGCCGCCGCCAAGACCGAAAAGCGCATTCGGCTGCGGATCGTGGTTATGCCTGTCGCTGTTGCTCATATTGGATCCGAACAGGATGATGGAATTGTCGAGTACGGTGCCATCACCCTCGGGCATGCTGTCGAGCTTTTCCAGGAAATAATTGAACGTGCTGGTATGGAACGCCTGCACCTTGGCCAGGCGCGCCATTTTGGCCGGATCACTGCCGTGGTGGGACAGCGGATGGAACGCTTCCGCGATGCCAACGTTGGTATAGGTGCGCATGCTGACTTCGCGCTCCATCATGAAGCTGGCGACATTTGTGAGGTTGATCTGGTATGCAACGGCAATCAGGTCGAACATGATTTTCAGATGTTCTTCAAACGAAGACGGAATTCCAACAGGCGCATCAGGAATTGTCACATCGCTCAGGTCCTGGCTCTTCATCATCTGTACCCGGCGTTCTATTTCGCGCACCGATTCAAGGTAGTTCGACACCATGGCCTTGTCCGCCGCGCCGAGTTTGCGCTGCAACGATGCGACATCGTTGGTTACTGAATCGAGGATGCTGCCTGTCTGATCGATGATCGCAGAACGTTCATTGGTGTTGTCACCCTGGCCAAACAGCTGAAAGAACATTTTGCGCGGATTGTTTTCGCCGGGCAGCGCCTGCTGCGGTGTGCGGAAAGACAACGAATTACCGAATGCACATGAGAAGCCGGGTGCACAGGGGCCACTTGGTGTGGTGCTGAGTTCAATCGACGGAAAAGTCGTACCCTGTCCGATGCGCTGGGCCGCGACCTGGTCACACGTAAGACCTTTGGCTGGATCGCTTGTATCGCCGGGTGCTACGCATCGCAACCAGGTTCCTGCGACGATGCCATGTGGGTCATTGCTTTCTGCAGGCTTGTTGCGCAGGCCGGACACAATTGTCATGCGATCCTTGAATTTGGCCGCTGGCGCAAGTATTTCCGGCACCTCGAAATCGGTACCGACCGCGGTAGGTGTCCAACGGTCCATGACGGCTCCGTGAGGGAAAAAGATGAAACCAAGACGCGGCTGCGGTTTGGCTGCAGTCTGAGCCCACGCGGTCGAGGCCGGTATCATCGCGTCCAGTAACGGGAGTGCAACAGCGCTACCCATTCCCCGCAGTACCATACGGCGTGACAGGTGTTTTTTGGTAATGAACATTGCAGTCTCCCTTTAATTGGTTTTGGTTGATTCGGTGCTGAGCGCAACATCGCCGGCGTTGTCAACGCTGGTCAACTCAGGCACTTTTTTCTTCTGGAACAGATTCGTTTCTATTATGCTCGTTATGAGCGTTGAAAACCGGTAATCATCCTTTGCCGCTGCACGTACAACACTACGAACGACTGGCATGTCGCGTGCTTCCATCGGTCTGCCAAGAGCATACGTCATCAACTTCTCAGTCAGTGACTGCGCGAACAGGTTGGGCCTTGCCATCAGAGCGGCACGCAAATCTCCCGGACCATTCACCGTGCTGCCGTTCGGCATGATGCCGGACGCGTCCACGGGTTCACCCGTAAAGCGATCGCGGTCGCGCCATTTGCCAACCGCGTCGAAGTTGTCCAGCGCAAAACCCAGCGGATCCATCACGGAGTGACAGGCGTTGCAGGTCGGATTCGCACGATGTTGCTCAAGACGTGCGCGCACAGTAGTTGCGACCGCACCTGCAGCATCTTCCGGCAAAGCTTCGACATTGGGTGGCGGCACAGGAGGAGGTGTGCCCATGATAGTCTCGAGGATCCAGGCGCCGCGCAGCACAGGGCTGGTACGGTTTGGATATGCGGTTGCCATCAGGACACCGCCTTTGCCAAGCAGGCCAAAGCGGTTGGTGTCCGTGAGTTCGACGCGACGGAAGCGGTCACCCTTCACGTCATTGATGCCGTAGTGCAGGGCAAGCCGTTCATTCAGGAACGTATAGTCTGCATCCATCAGGCGCATGATGCTCTGATCTTCACGGAACACACTGTCGATAAATAACGATATCTCCTTGCGAAAATCCGGGCGCAGATCGCCAGGACCTGATGCATACGGGAAAATCTTGTCGTCAGGATTCAGTTCATCAAGCTTGCCAAGTTTGAGCCATTGGGCCGCAAAGTTTTCCGCAAGTGCGCTCGACCGCGGATCGGCAAGCATACGCTTGACCTGTTGTTCGAGAACATCGGGGTCTTTGAGCTTGTCGGCGATAGCGGTTTCCAGCAGTTCATCGTCTGGCAGGCTGCTCCACAGGAAGAATGACAGGCGTGACGCAAGATCAAGGCTGCTGAGCTGGTAGACCGCGCCCGGGTCGAGGTTTTCGGGTGCAATCTCAGCACGGTACAGGAAGTTGGGGCTTGCAAGCGTACGGGTAAGTGCCTGCCGGATGCCTTCTTCAAATCCGCCAATCTCCTTGCCCTTGTTGTAAAACTCCATCAAGGGTGCCATGTCTTCGTCTGTCAGCGGCCGGCGATAAGCACGGGTTGCAACATTCGTGATGACTTCTTCTGCACAGATACTTTCTTCACTTTCCTGTTCAGGGTAACAGCTGAAGATTTTTTCGCGCGTAGGTGTCGCGCTGATACCGGCCGCGACGTAGGGACCGCGTACTTCCATCGACGCAATAGTGAGGATGCGATCCTGCACGGCACCCGGGATGAAATGCTGCAGCGTGTCGTCTGATTCGGCGAAAGTGCGCCGTACAAAAGTTACCCCAACCTTGTGGGGACCAGCAGTTGTCGAGAAGCGTATATCCTTGGTGCGACTGTTCATGTCGACCAGTGGTTCGCCCTGATCCTTGTCGAGTGCAATGCGGTCGGCGTCGCCGCCGAGAATGGTTTCGTAAACTTTCTCACCGTCGATGGTGACGATCATCTTGTTTTCGAATTCGATGTTGTACATCCAGGCGGAAAGATCGAAATCGCCAACGTTTACCGCGTATTCCCCGTCTACGGGGAACCAGTGTTCAACCAGCATTCCGCCACGTGTGCCCAGCGGCAATCCATCGATATGGAACTGCTGCGCGCCGCCTCCGATTGCACGGGCGGGAATGG
>JAZKEH010000101.1:0-1869 GCA_040387155.1 Pseudomonadota bacterium
AAGAACGTGCAGCAACACGGCTTCTTCCAGACCGATCGTTGCAGCAAGGGTCGGTGAAATGAGCAGGGGACGTTCAGGAATCAGGGAAGAGGTCATGGCAGTGCGGCACTGGTGAAGCGATCAACTGTCGGACGGGGATTCTATCCTGCCTTGGCTTCCGAAAAAGCGGCCTGCATCGCTTCGCGGTCAAAATCTTTTTCATGATTGGCCAGATAAATTGTTGCCACGCCGTTGCCGATGATGTTGGTAATGGCGCGGGCTTCTGACATGAAGCGATCGACGCCCAACAATAGCGCAATCCCTTCCAGCGGGATGACATTGAGCGCCGCCATGGTTGATGCCAACACAACGAAACCGGAACCGGTGACGCCGGCAGCGCCTTTCGATGTCAGCATCAGCACCGCAACGAGTGTGACGATCTGCGAAAACGACAAATGCACGTCATACACCTGGCACAGGAACAGCGTTGCCATTGCCAGATAGATCGTGGTGCCGTCGAGATTGAATGAGTAACCGGCAGGTACGACCAGACCCACCACTGACTTGCTGCAACCCATTGCTTCCAGTTTTTCCATCAGGCTGGGCAGCGCAGGTTCGCTGGACGACGTGCCCAAGACGATCAGCAATTCCTTGCGGATGTATTTGAGAAAGCTCCACAGTGACACGTCGTAGCGACGCAATATCCACCACAGCACAACGAAGACAAACAGCGCCATCGTCGTGTAAACGCAGAGCATCAGATTGCCCAGCGCAATGATGACGCCAATGCCATAACGGCCAATGGAAAACGCCATGCCACCGAAAGCGCCTAGCGGCGACAGATACATCACCCAGCGCAGCAGCACGAACATGTAATGGGTGGCCTTGTGCAATACCGGCAGGATGCGTGGCTTCGCCGGCAGCAGGCTCAGCACGATGCCGGCAATGATCGAGACAATCAGCACTTGCAGCGTCAGGTTTTCACTGAGCACCGTCAGCCATGAAAAATTCTCGGCTCGCTGCACATAGTCGCTGACATCGCCTTCGACCGGCATGACGCTGCTGCCAGGTTGCAGGATTGTGGTGACGACTACACCAATGATCAACGCCAACGTGGTGACGATTTCAAAGTAGATGAGTGCTTTCAATCCGATGCGGCCGACTTTCTTCAGGTCACCCAGCAAGGCGATGCCGCTGGTGATCGTCACAAAGATCAGCGGCGGGATGAACCACTTGATGATCTGGATAAACGTGTCGCCAAGAATGCGCGCACGGACGCCGAGCGCGGGATCGACATAGCCGGTGATCGCGCCTGCGATGATCGCGAGCAGGACCCAGAATGTCAGATTGCGCAGCAGTGCCACCTACAAGGCTCCGAGGGCGTCACTGAGTTTGCTGACAGCAATCACCTGCATGCCGGGAATTGGCTGGCGTGGCGCATTGGCCTTCGGCACGATGGCACGCGTGAAGCCGTGTTTGGCGGCTTCCTGCAAACGTTCCTGCCCGCTGGGCACCGGACGAATTTCGCCAGCAAGGCCCACCTCACCAAAGACGACAAGTTCACGCGGCAATACGCGGTCCTTGAAACTGGAGACGATGGCGAGCAACAGCGTGAGGTCGGCACTGGTCTCGCTGACTTTCACGCCGCCGACAACGTTGACGAACACATCCTGGTCGGCCATGAACAAGCCGCCATGGCGATGCAGCACAGCGAGCAGCATCGCCATGCGATTGGTGTCGAGACCAACCGCAATGCGGCGCGGATTGCCGAGTTGTGAGCTGTCGACCAGCGCCTGGATTTCCACCAGCAATGGTCGTGTACCTTCCCACAGTACGGTGACAAGTGAGCCAGGCGAAATTTCTTCCGTGCGTGCAAGAAAAATCGCCGAC
>JAZKEH010000102.1:0-2539 GCA_040387155.1 Pseudomonadota bacterium
CCATCGCACCGCAGCAGGCGAAAAATCACGTGGGAGAGCGACAGTTCGCAACCCTGGTACTCCGCCCCCCTCAAATGCTTTGCACTGAAGCCAACAAAAATAATTACCGACCTACATAACGAGCACGAGGCCGGATCAACACACTGTTCTGGCTGAACTCAAGGAAGTGCGCGATATACCCATAGATGCGCGCCATCGCGAAGACCGACGTGTAGTAATGCGGGGGAATCCCCAGCTGGTGGAAGACGGCGCCTTTGTAGAACTCCACGTTGGCCCAGATCTCCTTGCCCTTCCTGCGGAACTCATCCGCACACGCAGCCTCCACTGCAACCAGCACATCCAACAGCCGCTTGGCTTCGCCATCACGGCAGAGTTCGATCGCCATGGGTTTGAGGATGCGCGCACGCGGATCAACAACGCGGTATTCGCGGTGACCCATGCCCATGATCTTTTGTTTCTGCGCCAGTTTGTCGGCAACCCACGCGGCCGCCTTGGCGGGATCGCCGATGGTGCGAGCCATTTCCATGGCAGCCTGGTCGGCACCGCCGTGCAGCGCGCCGTACAGCGTGCCGATGGCGGCGGAGATGCAGCTCTGGATGGGTGCCAGTGTGCTGGCGCAAACGCGACTGGCGAAGGTGCTGGCGTTGAAGCTGTGTTCCATTTGCAGGATCTGGGTGACGTCGAGCGTTTGTACTTGCTGCGGTGTTGGCGCGTGAGCGTTGAACATCAGCAGAAAGTTTTCGTGGAAGCCGGCCTCGATATTGCTGGGCAGTGGTTCGTGTCCCAGTTCCAGCTGACGCCATGCAGCAAGCAGCGACGGCAGTTTTGCCGCGAGTAACAAACCAGACTCGGCTTGTGGCGAGATACCGGCAATGCGATTGCGCGGTGTCAGTTTCAGCAACGGCACCATGCCCTGCAGCATCAGCATCGGATGCAGCTCGCGCGGCAGCCGTCGCAGCAGATCAAGTTCCTGCTGATCGAGACCACTGTGGATTGCCATGGTCTCGCGCAGTTGTTGTTCCTGCGTCGGGTTCGGCCAGTCACCAAACAACACAAGCCACACCACCTGCCAGAACGGTTTGCCGACCAGCGCGGCCACCGGATAGCCGCGATAGCTCAGCAGGCCTTGCTCGCCCTGCACGTCGGAAATCGCCGTTTCGCCGACTATCACACCGGCCAGGTCCGCAGAGTAGGTACTGGAAGAATCATTTGAAGCTTCTGGCTGGGCAGTCATGGCTGCATCCTCTTGTCGTTTGTAATGACTGGAGTATAGGAAGCGCCCTAGAATCAGCATACTTAATATTGCTAATAGAGTTATTAGCAATGCTTATTGGAGCCTCCCATGCGATTCGAACACGGGGAACTGAAGACCTTCCAGGCCGTTGTCGAAGCCAACGGCTTTAACCGCGCTGCCGAACGGCTGCACGTGACGCAGTCCGCTGTCAGCCAGACCATTGCCAATCTGGAAGCCAAGCTCGACGTCGCGCTGATCCGCCGCGGCCGCCAGCTGACGCTGACCGATGCCGGCCGCCGTCTGCTCGATTACGCCAGCACGATGCTGCAGCAGGAACAGCAGGCCATCGAAGACATCACGCAGCTCAAACGCGGCGAGCGCCACACCGTGAACCTCGCCATCAACAGCACGATCAATCGGTTCTACGCACCGCAGTTGTTGAGTCGTTTCAGCAAGAGTCAGAATGACACTCTGATCAAGGTCACCGAATTACCGAGCCGTAACCTGATCTACGCGATCCTCTCTGGCCAGGCCGATCTCGCCATTGGGCCGTTCCAGAAGTACATGGATGCCTTCACGACGGTGCCGCTGTTCCGTGAGAACCGGCACCTGGTTGTCAGTCCTAAACATCCGCACTTTGCGGAGCTGTGCAAGGCGAGCAGCAAGCACATGAAGCAGTGCACGTTGATTACGTCCTTTCTCGACACGCCGGAACTGCGGCCTTCCCAGCAGCGTATTCGGGATCGCTTTCAGGCGGTGTGGGAAATTTCCAGCTTGAGTCTGCGTATGCACTTGGTGGAGCAGGGGCTTGGTGTTTCCTTTATCGATAGCAAACTGTTGCGGGAGCATCCGATGTGTCGGGATTTTGAGCTGATGGAGGGGTTGCCGTTTTCGACTATTGAGAGGCAGGTCGGCTTGTACTACAAACAGGGGCGTCACTTGCATGCTGCCCATGATGCTTTCATTGGCTTGTGTCAGGATTTCTGGAATTCCTGAGTTTCTCTTGGCTCCAGTGCATGGCGTTTAAGCGGGCTGGGCACCAGGGGTTGCGAACTGTCGCCCTCCCACGTGATTTTTCGCCTGCTGCGGTGCGATGGGCCTGCGGCCCACTGCTCCTCGCAAATGCCGAAAAATCAGCGCGGGGAAGGCAGCTCCTTTATGTTCGCCACCCCTGTACTCCCGCCCACCCAAACGCTTCGACCATCGGCTGGGTATCAGGGATGCAGTGATCGTGAACACAAGCAGATCTTGAGGAGCAGGCGGCGGGAGATGTTTCCTGGAACCTCGAAGGCCATGGATGGCCTG
>JAZKEH010000103.1:0-976 GCA_040387155.1 Pseudomonadota bacterium
GTAATGATCGGCTGGTGGCAGGGCTTCCCGTTCTGGACCACAGCCTTTGTCTGCGCGACCGGTGGTGTGCTCGGCGTGATGTTCTCGGTACCGTTGCGACGTGCGCTGGTAACAGGTTCAACGTTGCCTTATCCAGAAGGCACGGCAGCGGCAGAAGTATTGGTAGTGGGTTGTGCGGATGAAAGCGGTTCGACTGACAACAAACGCGGACTGCGCATCCTCCTGGTCAACGCACTGGCATCGGCCGGTTACGCGTTGCTGATAGCGATGAAACTCGCGACTGCAGAAGTTGCACGCTTCTTCAAGGTAGGCACCTCAATCTCCGGTGTTGCCGGCAGTCTCAGTTTTGCATTGATGGGAGTCGGTCATCTCGTCGGCTTGTCGGTTGGCCTCGCGATGATTATTGGTGTTGCCATTTCGTGGGTGGGGCTGATGCCGTATTTCACGGCAGGCATGGAAGGTGAGGTTGACGCCATTGCCAATACCGTCTTCCGCAACGATGTGCGCTTTGTAGGTGCGGGCACCATCGGCGTCGCGGCAGTATGGACCTTGCTGAAGGTGCTGGGCCCCATCATCAATGGCATTCGCTCGTCGCTTGCCAGTTCGGCGCAACGCGCACGCGGTGAAACGCTGGCGCTGACCGAACGTGATTTGCCATTCCCGATTGTCGCGATGTCCATCGTTGCCATGCTCGCGCCGATCGCCCTGCTGCTCTACATGTTCATTGTGGGCGGTTCGCTCGCGGATTCTGCGGTGCTGCTGATTACGGTGTCGCTGCTCTACATATTGGTCGCAGGTCTCGCCATCGCGTCGGTGTGTGGCTACATGGCCGGGTTGATCGGCGCCTCCAACAGTCCCATCTCGGGCGTCGGCATTCTCGCCGTGTTGGGGATTTCACTGCTGATGGTATTGGTGCTTGGTCGCGGCACCGATGCAGCGGAAACCCTCGCGGTGTCCTGCGCCGAGGGCGACTATC
>JAZKEH010000103.1:1021-2590 GCA_040387155.1 Pseudomonadota bacterium
GCAGCGGAAACACACACGATGATTGCCTACGCGCTGTTCACAACAGCAATCGTGTTTGGCATTGCCACCATTTCCAATGACAACCTGCAGGATCTGAAAACCGGCCAGCTCGTGGGCGCCACGCCATGGCGCCAGCAGGTGGCTCTGGTGATTGGCGTCGTTTTTGGCTCACTCGCCATTCCGCCCGTGTTGGCCCTGCTTAATACCGCCTTTGGTTTCGCCGGCACAGCAGGTGCAGGCGCTACCGCATTGGCGGCGCCGCAGGCAGCCTTGATCTCGTCACTGGCGCAAGGTGTGCTGGGCGGCAACATCGACTGGAGTTTGCTGGGCATGGGCGCGCTGTTAGGCGTCATCGTCATCATCATCGATGAAGTGCTGCGCATGAGCGGCAAGATGCGGTTGCCCCCACTGGCAGTTGGCATGGGCATCTACCTGCCGATGGCGCTGACAATACCGATCGTGATCGGTGCTGTGTTGGGACATCGCTACGACGGCTGGGCGAAGCGCCAGGCCAATCCTGAGAAAGCACTGCGCATGGGCACCTTGATGGCGACTGGTTTGATTGTGGGTGAAAGTCTGTTCGGTGTGTTGTTTGCGGGACTTGTGGCCTTCACCGGCAATGACAGTCCGTTGGCCTTGGGTGGTGCGGGCTTCGCTACGGTTGCCTTGTGGGGAGGCGCCTTGGTCTTCGCAGTCGTGTTGACGCTGCTCTATCGCAACGCGCGCCGTGCGAGTGTGTAGCTCATGAAGATTGATTTGCTGACAGCTGCGACTTCATGACGCTGATACAACTGGTTGGTCTGGCCGCTGTCGTGCTAACGGTCGTGGCCTATGTGCCCTATATCAAGGGTATTCGTGCGGGAGTGGTGAAGCCGCACTTCTTCTCCTGGCTTATCTGGTCATTGACGACCGCCATTGTCTTTGTTGCGCAGTTGGCAGCCGATGGTGGTGCCGGCGCGTGGTCCACTGCAGTGTCCGCGGCCATTACGATGTATGTAGCGTGGCTGGCGCTGGTGCTGCGCAGCGATTTCACCAACACGAAAGCGGATTGGTGTTTCCTGATCGCGGCGCTGTTGTCATTGCCGATCTGGTTCTTTACTGCGGATCCGTTGTGGTCAGTGGTGATACTGACGGTCGTTGATGCACTCGGCTTCGGTCCTACGCTGCGCAAGGCTTTGCGCAAGCCGCACGAAGAAAGCATGCAGTTCTATTTCTTGTTCGCAGTACGCAGTGCGTTGTCGGTGTATGCACTGGAGAGTCGCACGCTTACGACGGTGCTGTTTCCGGCAGCGATGATCGTGGCGTGTATTCTTACCTGTGGTCTGTTGTGGTGGCGCCGGCGGATTGAAGCAACTCCGCCGGCTTGATGGGGATTAGCTCAGTCGGGCAGATCGAAGCGCAGCAGTGTTTCAATTCCGCGCCTTTCAACAGCTACCGCATTTTCTACTTTCGGGTTGTAGCGCCAGCGAACGACTGCTTCTGTTGCAGCTTTATCAAACGCGCCTGCTGGTTCGCTTGCGACCACTGTCACATCTGTAACACCGCCAGTGGACGAAATGTTGAAACGCA
>JAZKEH010000103.1:2600-10350 GCA_040387155.1 Pseudomonadota bacterium
CGGTCAGAGCCACCGAAGGTCGGAGTGTCGCCAGGGATGACGGTTGGAACGTAAGGGTCTCTCATCACCACATCAAATTCTTCACCACCCTCGCCGGTCCGCGGAGGGAGAATGTCATCAATCGGTGGGGGCTCCCTTAAAACGGGTTTTTCTATTTGCTTGGGTGCAGTAGGCGTATCCGGCCGTACCTGTTTGAAGTCGATGGGAATGGATTTGGTCGCGACCGGAATAAACGTCGCTTCCGTGAGAGTTTGCAGAGCTGAAAACAAACCCGCCGTCAGCACGGTTGCAGCTATTAGTGAAACGGGAATTCTTGCGTGTTTGATAGCGTTCATAAGGTCACCCCTCCATATTGTCATTAATGGGCTGGGTGACCGGGCCTGCGGCGATCTGGGTAAAGGCGGAGGCCCGTGGTTACCCAGTTGGATTTACTCTATTCCTGTCCGCGAAGAATTGTCTACACATTTTTTGCATGTTGTTTACGCATTTGCCGCACTTTTCAACCCTCAGCGTGGCGGTGGGGGCGGTGGCCCACCCATGCCGCCGGTCCCGCCACTTCCTCCCGTACCCCCAGTGGTGGAACCGCCGCCACCCTTGCGGAATGACGCGTCCGGCGTGCCCTTGAAGCAGTTCGTCATGTAGGGAAATTCATCGGTGATGTAGTAGCCATACACACCGTTTACCGTCATGCCATTGCAGGCATCGAGATCACCCAGACCACTCACATATTCATAGTCATCCCGGTATGTCCCGTCATAGCTGCCACCCGGATTACCAGTGCCACTGGGACGTGCCCCGCTCTTCACGTTATAACTCGATTTCGCCTTGCGCACGGTACCGGTACCGTCCTTGAAATAAGTGCCGAACAACGGATAACCATCCGCCGCAAAACCCACCACTGGCGATTCGACAGCCGTGCTGAAATCAAACAACGCCTTCGGGTTGCCGTGGTAGTGATAGGCGCCATCGGGCTGCGTGTGTGCGTTGTGATTGTCGGTGCCGAAACTGTTCTTCGGCGACATTGGATCGTAGCGCCACGCCTGGCTCTCGTTGTCGCAACCGATCTTGCCGTCGCCCACGCCGTAACAAGCGGCGGCAAACATGTCGACCTTTACACCATTCAGCAGCACAGCGCTGTTCCACGTCAGTGTGACATTGGTCGCCAAGGCGGCAGGCAAGGGCGTGGTAGTGACTTTGAACGTGTAATTCTGCGCACTTACCGCAGTGGCGAACGCGCCGCCCTGGCCGAACGTATGATTCGGCAGGTTGTTGCTGGTGAACGTGCAAAGTCCGTTGCTTACCGTCACGGCGAGATTGCCGGTAAAGGTCAGATTGCGCGAGAAGTCCTTGCCAGTGCCTTTATAGGAGCCCGCGTAATCAGCACAGTTGCTGGTCTTTCTGCTCAGAATCAGGTCAGTGATATCGACGACCGCAGTGGACGAACCGCTGCCACCCGTTGAGCCGGTATTGGTGCCAGTAGAGGTACCCGAACCCGTCGATGCAGGTTTGATGAAGTCGCTGACAGCACCCACGCGGACAATGCCAACCCCGAACTGCTGGCCATGCACGTAGACCGAGCCATCGCGCACGCCGAGATAGGTATTGGTCTCTGCGTAATAGCGCACCAGATAACCCTGCAACGTTTGCGTCGGTGACCCCGCCGGCTTGAAGTATTTCGCGTACTGCACTTCGGCCAGCGCAAAGATCTGGCTTGCATCACTGGCGTCGTCGGCGAAGGTTGGCAGCGACAGGCACAGCGCGCTGCACAGCAGCAGGCGTGGGAACAGTTTGTGTGTAGAAGCTGCGCAAGCGAAAAGAGACAAGACCAATGGTTTTTTCATTTTTGAACGTTCCGGTCAGATGTTGTTAAGGATTCAATAACGCATTAAACGTACAAAGGTGGCAGCGGTTGACACATCACTACAGGGTTATCCGGAGACTTTGTGAAATTTCACAGGCTAATGCCGGTCTGCCTTGCTTGTATCAGCAGGCGTGGTTTAACTTGCCGCGCCATGTTGGAGAAGACTTCAACTGCACGCTTAACGAAAAACGTTTCACTGCAATGACAATGGACACCAAGGGGTTACCTATGAAGACGATGATCAAGAAAACCGCAATGAGCATGGTGCTGGTGTTGGGCCTGGCGTCTGCCGCGTCGCTGACGCTGGCACTGCCGGCTGATTTCGATGCCAAACTTGCCGCTCGTCCGGATGCCGACAAGGCGCGCGACGAAGCCCGCAAACCGAAAGAAACGGTTGAACTGCTCGGCATCAAAGAAGGTTGGACCGTGGTGGATGTTTCCGCCGGTGGTGGTTATTTCACCCGCGTACTGTCGGCTGCTGTAGGTCCGAAAGGCAAAGTGCTGGCGCAGTTCGGTGAGCGCGCTGCCCAGAACAACGGGGGTCAGGCCCAGAAAGACCTGGCTGCCCAGCTTGGCAACATGGAACCGCAGTTCGTGGCGATGAGCGCTCTTCCTGCCGGTTCTGCTGATGCCGCACTGACTGCGTTGAACCTGCATGACGCGTTCAACTTCCGCGGTGAAGAAGGTGGCCTCGCCTTCGTCAAGGAAATCTACAACGTACTGAAGCCAGGCGGCGTTGCTGCCATCATCGACCATGAAGGCAATGCCGGCGCCGCCAATGCTGACCTGCATCGCATTCCTGCTTCAGTCGTACGCGACCTGATCACGAAAGCCGGTTTCGAAATCGTTGAAGAATCCAACGTGCTCGACAACCCGAAAGACGATCACACCAAGGCAACCAACTCACCCGAGCTGGAGCGCCATACTGACCAGGTGTTCTTCGTGGTTCGTAAACCTGCTTAACAAGAAGTAGTAAATAAAAAAGCCCCGCTCTTTAGCGGGGCTTTTTTTATGAACGGAATTCTGGAAGCAAACGTTCAGGGATAGTTATACAAACCAGTCTGCATCGCTGCTTCCGGCACCCACATGCCATGAAACGACGCCTTCACGCGAATCGGTAGCTTGAACAAGGCAAGCGGCCCCGCTTCAACATTCATCGCGTCCAGCACCGCCAGATCACTGCGCATCTCTGCAATACGACTCACGGGAATCAACAGATAGCCGTTGCCTTCGCCAGGACCGCGCGGCACGAACTTGGCTTCCTGTATCGCCGAGTCCGGACCCGGATCCCAGAATTTCACTTCGCCGGTTTGCAAATCCCAGCGACCCAGTTTGCTGGTGCGGCGCGGTGGCTGATAGCAAATCGTGTAGCCATAGCGATAGGGCTTGCCGGTGAAGCGCTCATCAATCTGTGGCATCTCACACGGTATCGGCCCCAACAGTTTTGTTGTGAAGCCGCCGTCGTTGCTATCAAGATCAAACGTCATGCGCGTCAGCAGCGGCGGGCATGGTTGATAAGCGCTGCCATCGGCACTCGGGAAAAAATCAAAACAGTTGCCGGCATAAAGACACAGATCGAGATGCACTTTTGACCCTTCGTTGAACGCATTCATCATGTGACCCGCGCTGCACGACGGCCCCTTGAACCAGCGGATCTGATCCGCAGTGCCGCGGCGCGGCACAATGGCGACATGACACTCTTTGTCCGCATGCCATTGGTAGTAAGGGCCACCAGCCTGGATGACAGCGGGATCAGTAATCAGCGGGAAAAACGGCACAAGCAGATGGGTGTCAGTAATCGCAAAGTCATGCACCATGGCGGCGTAAGGCATGTGGAAAGCGATCTGATGCACGATGTCACCATTGGCATCGACTATATGAAATACAAAGTCGGTAGTTGCATCGCCCTTCGCCTGATACGAAAAACTCAGCAATTCATTCGTCGCATAATCCACCTTCGGATGCGCAGTCATGCTGACGGCATTCACCTTGCCGTTGTAGCGGTGATAACCCTTCACTTCAAACGTGTAAGGGTCTACTTCCATCGGCAGTGAGTCTTCTTTCAGCACCAGCAATTTTTTGCCGTGCCAGATCGTGCTGGTGTTGGCGGTACCCTGATCCTTGCCGGCGACGCTGGCGTCATTCGTATAGCGATTGCGATAGCGGCCGAACAACGAACGGCGCGCTTTTTCCTGCAGCAGGAAACGTTCATTGCGTACCCAGCGGCATTTGTAATCGACATGGCCATCCTGGAAATAGAAGCCATGCATCATGCCTTCGCCATCAATGAAGATGTCGTCGCCGGTCATCGGCGGATACTGACGATCAGGTCCGCAGCGAAACAACACGCCGCGCAAATCCGCAGGCAGTTCGCCGCTGATCAGTTCAAGGCTCTTGATGTCGGACTCGACGCGGTTGGGGGCGCCCCAGGCTTCGTAGAGTGGAATGGAAGGAAAGCGGACAGGTTCAGCCATGACAAACTCCGGCGTATCAGTAGCAAATTATTATTGTTCGAGTGGACTCAGGGATTGGCTTCATCGAGTGCCTGCTGCCACAGCGTTGCGGTGCAGTCGTATTCCGGCATCGCGTTGTCGTCGATGTGTTGATAGTAAACGGTCACGACTTGCGGCTTTGCATACAGTGTTGGGTCGGTCACGGTTAGATTGAAAGCCAGTACGTTGTCATCGATGGTAGACGTGCTGAGCGAGCCGCTGACTGGTGCCGTAACCTGATCACGCTTCATCTTGCTGATGCGCTCGACCACGAGCGTGTTCTCCGTGCGCGGAAAGTGACCAGTCAACATTTCATCAAGCAGTCGGGTTTCAATAACCAGCGTGTCGCCATCCCAATGGCCAATGCTGTAACCCTGGCGCGTCAGTGGATGGTTTTCCGGATAGTCGCGCTCATCCAGATAGATGCGGCGGTACTGGTTTTCCATGGCGGCCAGCAACGAAATGCGCGTTGGCGTCTGGGTGATGTCGATGGCACGGCTGCTGAGGGATGTCATTGTCGACGGCATGCCGGCAGGCGCGCAGTAGCTGCCGGGTTCAATCATGTTGGGGTAGCGAGCCGCGAAGTCGGCCAGCTTGATTTCACCCTCGGCTGTGAAGGTGCCGGCGGAGGCGCTGCGACTGATGGCGGGCGCGGTGGCAAAGGCCTGCCAGACACCATTGAAGTCCTTCGCATTGTCAGCGGCCCGGGCGCCCACAACGACAGAGGCCATCATTGCTGTCAAAACAACGATCGGCGATGTTCGCATGGCAAAGCCCCTTCTGTTTTTTGAGTGGCCGGCAATATGCGAGCTGCTGCCAGGAGTGTCAACCGAGGCCGGAAGGGAGCTTGGAGAGCGACCAGGCGGGGCCGGATAGCCGCCTCGTCAGCGTCTCCCTAGGGTTCGGCGAAGGCTTCTGCTAAAGTCCTGCTGACAAAAGATGAGACCTGCTGCCTTGGGCAGTTCGCCGGTGAGTAATCGGCAGAGCAGCCCGCTGAAATACAACAAACAATAAAGTCAAAACTGGATCGAACCAGATCCACAAACGAGGGGAGTTCCATGTTCAAGCGACCGTTGCAGTCCACTGTTATCAGTTCCCTGTTTCTCATGGGTGTCAGCCAGCTGGCCATGGCCGAGGTTGACCTCAATGGCCTGTGGTTCCCTGGCGGTGGCCCCGGCCAGAACCCGCGCGAACTGCCGTTCAACGATTTTGCCAAGAAGCTGAGCGATGACTACGTCGCCAACTTCAAGATCGATGACGACCCGGGTGGCTGGTGTGTCTCCCCAGGTTTGCCCCGCAGCATCTGGGGTGCCCCGTTCCCGGTTGAAATCCACCAGACCGAGGAGTTCATCACGATGTTCTGGGAAGGCTACTTCCAGTACCGCAAGATCTACCTGGAAGGCCATCCGCGCCCGGACGCCATTCTGCACACCGGCATGGGCTACTCAGTAGGCCATTGGGAGGGCGATACGCTGGTCGTTGAGACCACCCATTTGCGCGAATACCCCTACATGCGTCGCCTGCCCAATACGGAGGAAGCGACCACCACTGAGCGCATCACTGTAGAAAACCGTGTGAATGACAAGGGCGTGAGTACCCGCTATCTCAACAATGTCCTGACTCTGACAGACGACAACCTGTACACCCAGCCCGTCACCGTAACCTCCAGCCTGCGCTGGTCACCCGACACGCCAATCATGGAATACTCCTGCAGCGAGGAAATCTATGAGAAGCACCTGCAGGAACGTGGTATCCAACCAGCTGATTTCTATCAAGGACAGTAGGTTCAATCGGCATTAAGCTGCGCGGGCATTTTTTCTCAATTGATCCCTGTTGTTTGGGGAAAATTGCCCCTACATAAGACTATATAAAGAGTCATAAGTACCGGGCACCCTGCCCGGAAGCAACGAAGTGAACACGATGAATACTCGCCGCCATCTGCTGAAAGCTCTCGGACTGGTCCCGCTCGCGCTGGGACTGGCCCCCTGTATCCATGTGCAAACCGTCCACGCCCAAACCGGGTTTACGACTACCGACCTTGGCAACGGCCTCCGCCTGATTCAGGGTGCCGGGTCCAATGTGGTCGTGGCCGAAGGCCCCGACGCCGTGGTCATCGTCAACGGCGGCAGTGAAGACAAGGCCGAGGCCCTGCTCGCCGAGATCAAACGTCTGACCAACAACAAGCCGGTCAGCGCGCTGTTCAATACCAACTGGCGTCCCGCCCACGCCGGCCTCAACTACCTGCTCGGCCCCGCCGGCACGCCGATCATCGCGCACGAGAACTCGCGCCTGTGGCAGAACGCCGATGTCTTTGTGGAGTGGGAGAACAAGCAGTACCAGCCCCTGCCGAAACCGGCGCAGGCCAACAAGACCTTCTACAAGACCGACAGCCTCCAGCTTGGTACCGAAACCATCGAATACGGCTTTATCAGCCAGGCCAATACCGACGGCGACATCTATGTGCATTTCAAAAATGCCGATGTGCTGGTGGTCGGCGACATGCTCGGCACCGATTCCTACCCCTTGCTCGATTACGTGACAGGCGGCTGGATCAATGGCGCGCAGAAAACCACAGCCGGGCTGATTGAACGGGCCGGCGCCAATACCAAGGTGATTGCGTCGACTGGCGGCGTACTCGGCAAGGCCGCGCTCGAAGCGCAGGCCGCCATGCTGCAAGTAGCCTACGACGCCGTCGCCAAGGCCTTCCAGACCGGTCGCAGTCTTGCCGAGTTCCAGCAGGCCGACCCGATGAAAGATTTCCGCGCCAGTCTGGGCGATCCCGATTTGTTCCTCGCGCTGCTGTACAAGGGGACGTGGTACCACGTGCCCGGCCGCGCCGTTCGCAACATCATTTAGCAGTGGAGATGGTGCAATGCTGAATACGACATTCAAGAAAAGCCCGCAGCCAACCGGCAAGTTGACGCTGGCCGTGGCACTCGGCTGTCTCGCGCTCGGCGCCGGTACCGCTTCTGCCCAGAAACTGGACTATGCCACTGCGCTGGCAGACCTGCAGAGCAATTGGGGTGCGGTTGAATCCTATTGCACCGCTTGCCACAACCCCGATGACTACGCCGGCGGCATCGACTTTACCGAGTTCACTGCCGAAACCATGGCGGAGAATCCTGACGTGTTTGAGCGTGCAATTAAAAAACTGCGCGCCAGCGTCATGCCGCCACCCGCACAGGAGCACCAGCCAGATGCGGAAGAACGCTGGGAGTTTATCGGCGCGATTGAAAATGCACTTGATGCGCACGCCGCAGAAAATCCCGATCCAGGCCAGGTCGGTCTGCATCGTTTGAATCGTACTGAGTACGTCAACGCGATCCAGGATCTCACTGGCGTCAAACTGAACGCAGAACTGGCATTGCCAAAAGACGATAACAGCGACGGCTTCGAC
>JAZKEH010000104.1:0-2561 GCA_040387155.1 Pseudomonadota bacterium
CGCCGATCCGGCCGAGCAGGGTGGAGACTTCGTAACCTTGCAGGAGTTGTTTGACAGCGGTTTTGAGGCCGAGCTGGTTGTCATTTCCGGCTGCGATACCGGGGTGGGTGAATACCAGCCGGGAGAAGGTAACCTCAGTCTGGCCCGTGGCTTTATGGCCCAGGGTGCCAATCACGTGATTTCGACGCTCTGGCCGGTTTCGGACCGCGCCTCAGTAGAATTCATGCGGCTCTTTTATGCTGCCTTGGCCACTGGTGACGATGTCAGCGTGGCATTGCGCTCTGCCCAGCGCAGTCTCTCGCAAAGTATTGATTATGCTGACCCATTTTATTGGGCACCTTACGTCCTGACTGCGGTAAAGTAGCCGCCACCTCACCCATTTGCCGGGAGCAGTCGGGTTTGCATTCGCCTTCAGAACAGTCTGCTGAGACATTTTCCGCCCTGCTTGCACTTATACAGCAAGGGAACAGCGACGCCGAACTCCAGTTGGTCAGCCAGTTTCACAAAGGACTGTACTACGCCATGCGTCACCGCATAGGCGATAGCACGCTGGCCGAGGATATCTGCCAGGAGACCTGGCGAATCCTGCTGGAGAAATTCCGCCAGCACGGAACGGCAGCGCTGCAGGATGCGATGTTGTTGCCGGCCTATATTCACAACACTGCCTTTAACGTTTTTTTGGCCGAACAGCGACGTAACCAGCGCCGGCAAACGGAAGCCGATTCCGATTTGTTGCTGGATGTGGCGGATGAGGGAAGCGGTGATTTTGTGGATCAGTTGGCGGCAAGTCGTATCCAGAAACGGGTGCGGGAAGTGATAGACGGCATGAACAATGCCCGCGACAAGCTGGTCTTGTATCGGTACTACATACAGGAACAGAGCAAGGAGCAGATCTGTCGTGAACTGGGCCTGGATCACCGGCATTTCGACCGCGTGGCGCATCGCGCGCGGGAGCGGTTACGAAAGGCGGTGGAAGATACCGCGGCGGATTTGCACCAGGAAGTGGGCAGCAGAGTAATGAGCGGTACAACTGGAAAACCCGTTGGCATTTCGGTAGTCGGCATGTCGGTGGTTGGCAAGCAGGACGCCGCGAAACAGGACGTTCAGCAAGAAACCAAACAAGTAGTCAGCAAGGGCCACTGATATGGCTCATCAACACGACAACCGTTATCAAAATAAGGGATTGCTACCTGCCATGGATACTCTGCAAGCATCGACGGCGATGATGGACACCAGTTATCTGGATGAACACGATGTAATTCAGCGCTACATCCGTCACGCACTGAGTGACGATGAACTGGCGGCTTTTGAAATCCTGCTGATTTCCCGGCCCGAATTGATTGACGAGATTGAGACGCAGCGCCTGATCAATGCCAGCTTCAAACAGCAATTGGCGGGTACTGGCTATAAGCCCGGTATCTATGCCGAGCACATCAATCCGCTTATGCGGAAGTCGTTGCCACTGGCGGCTGGGGTCATCGTGGCCTTGTTGATAGGACTGAATACACCAGGTTTGAGCGGCAGAGACTCCGGCCCATCAACGGTTGTCGCTGACACCGTTACGCTGCAGGCGCTACGCAGCAGTGCGGTGCAGCAAGCAATCGATATGACCGCCATGACTGCCAGTGGTGTTTCCACTGTCACATTGCCGCTGCGTATTGACGTAGGTCCACAGCTGGCAGCCGATCAACGCTACGCTCTGCGGCTGGTGGATACAGACGGCGCTGTGCTTGTGCAAGCCACTGCGCTTGCGGCCAGTGCCGATGGCTGGCTGGATTACCGTTTACAAGTTGCCCGCGACATGCGCGGCGTACATCAACTGGAAATCAGTGAAGTCGCTTCCGGCGACAGTCAGGTTTTTGAGCTCAACTTGCGGTAACTGAATCCTTGGGGCTGCCAGTGTCGGTGCTGGCAGTTCTCTTCAATCTTTCTTCATCTGATCTTCATTATTGGCAGCGTCCTGCTGCGTCTCGCACTGCGTTTTGACCGGGTGCAAAATAATTTCAAATTTTTTGGAAACACCTGAGACAAGTGTCGTACTCACTGCACTTTACTAACAGGACGATCGTGTTGTTGGGTGAAACGGATTCACCTCCAACGTTTGCTAGCTCAGTGTCGATCCGCAAGAGTCGACGGAATTGGGTTTGCTCAGGTTGGCTCGCAAGGGTCAACCGAACGAACAGTTGGCAGTTTTTCCAGTTAGGGATGAGCGTGACCTGTCTCGATGGATGAGATTTATCACAGGGACGGCCCCACCCCGGGGCCAGGCATAACCGGCAAGAAATAACTGCGGAAAGGAATCCGCAAGTACCGGGCATTGGTGCCCGGCACTCGACTCAGCGCCGCCTAGCTGCGCCTCTTCCTTACCGCCTCCGCCAGCACCTCAAACAACTCCACTGTCGTATCCCAGCCCATGCAGGCATCGGTAATGCTCTGGCCGTAGGTCAGTGCCTTGCCCGGCACCAACTTTTGCGTGCCCGCTACCAGATGACTTTCCAGCATCAAACCCGCGATGGCCTTGGTGCCACCAGCGATCTGGCCAGCCAGATCGCGGCAGACGG
>JAZKEH010000105.1:0-1956 GCA_040387155.1 Pseudomonadota bacterium
GCCGTGAAATCATCGAGGAAAAGGATTTTTGGATTCAACGCCAGCGCACGCGCCAGCATGATGCGCTGTCTCTGACCGCCAGACAGCGAAGTGCCACGTTCGGAAATTTCGGTGTCGAGGCCTGCTGGCAGCGTGGCGATAAAGTCGCTGAGTTCAGCGGTACGTACGGCAAGCTCCAGCGCTGCATCGGTGGCAAGGGGGCTGAAGGCGATATTTTCCCGCATTGTCGTGCTGAACAGCACGCTGTCCTGGAACACGAGGCCGATCTGCGGATAGAAGGACGCGGTATCGTACCCGGCAATCGGTTTGCCGTCGTACTCCAGGTTGCCGGCTGGCAATGGGGTCAGACCAGCCAGAATGTTCAGTAGCTGTGATTTGCCTGCTGCGGTCGGTCCGAGTATCGCAGTACGTGAACCCGGCTTGATCGTCAGCGAAACATTCTTCAGCACCGGCTTGCCGGCATACGAGAGATTGATGTCGCGCGCGCTGATATGACCTTGCAGCGGTGCCACCGTGGTGCCAGTGCTCAAATCGTCCGGTGCCTTGAGGATTTCGCTGATGCGCGCATAGGACACACCGGCCTGCGTCATGATGTTCATCATGAAGCCAATGACAAGGATCGGGAAGATCAGCAACACGAGGTAGTTCATGAAGGCGGCGAAAGAACCGATCGTCATGTCGCCATCAATGACGTAGTAGCCACCCAGCGTCACAACGGTCAACGTGCCCATCGTAGCGATGAAGGTAATGGCCGGAATCATGAAGGCAAACATGCCGACGATCGTGAAGCCGATATCGCGGCCACGCGCATTGGCTTCGCTGAAACGTGCATGCTCGCGCTTGTTGGCATGCAACACGCGGATCAGCGCGGCGCCGATGATGCTTTCCTGGATAACCTTGTTGAGCCAGTCGATCACTTCACGACCGAGTTTGAAGTAGGGGCGTACCTTGCGCAGGATCAGGAAGAAGGTGCCACCGATCAGCGGGATCACCATCAGTACTGCGGATGCCAGTTGCCAATCAATATTCAGCAGGATGATGGCGGTGCCGATGATGATGACGGCCGAGGTCACCAGCGATACGACAACCTGCGACACGAACATCTTGATGGAGTCGATATCGGACGTGAGATTGGTCAGCAGCTTGGCGGGGTTCTTGTCTTCAATGAAACGATAACCCTGGCGTGAAAGGCGGGTGGCGAGTGACTGGCGCAAATCGAAGGCAGCCTTTTCCGACACCAGTGTCTGCACCAGACTCTGCAGGCAGGTGAAGAAAAAGATCACGGCCGCAACGCCGCCAAAGCGCCACAGCAGCGGCGTCAGTTCATAGGTGCCCGCCACATAGTCATCAATGCCGTGTGCGATCAGCTGCGGAATGAACAGTGTGAAGATGTTGGCCAGTACGGCGAGCACGATCAGCAACGCCACTTGCTTGCGATAGGGCGTGAGTATGCTGAACAGGCCGGGTGGGCGCGGCTGCTTGGGCTTTTTGGACTGTGCGGCAGGCAGCACGGAATTGGTGGTGGTTTCACTCATGGAGCAGTACAAATCGGCAATCAAAATTTCAGCGGCGCATCTTATCCCAGTTCGTCGCCTCGCAGCCCTTGGTCGTCGAATTATTACGGCCCTTTCACCATCGACATTTGTGTCGTTTGGAGCAATCGCAGTCGGCGGGATATCTTTTCTGGACCCGGAAGCCTGTCCCCGCCTTGCGCTGGGCGAAGATGCAAGAAACGAGACGACTGCAAGCAACGCCACTAGAGAAACTACTAGCCCATAAACGACTACGCCACCATCCGCTTCAACAGCCGATGGTGGCGCAGATTATTGCGTTGCTACGAGAAGTAGCGAATTACGGAGCTGGAGCAGCAGGGGCCGCAGCCGGTGGGGCACCAAAGTTCTGTCGAACAACGCCAGGCAATGGTTTGCCATCAGCATAGGTAGGATCACCACCACC
>JAZKEH010000106.1:0-1460 GCA_040387155.1 Pseudomonadota bacterium
GAACACACGCCGTCCGACCACGTGCATCAATGCCATGAAGGAGGCAACTTTCAGCAAGGTCAGCAACAGGGTTTGCCACAGCGGGATGCTGTTGACGGCGCTGCCTGTGTCGAGCGTGCTACCCAGCCAGCCGCTCAGTGGTGGCAGCAGCACCAGCACCAATACCATGACGAGGTCTTCAACAATGAGCCAGCCCATTGCAATGTAGCCATTCACGGATTTCATGATATTGCGCTGCTCAAGTGCCCGCAGCAGCACGACCGTACTGGCAACTGAGAGGCTGAGACCAAAGACCACACTCGTGCCGGTATCCCAGCCCCACAGCCACGACAGCAGGAATCCAAGCGTGCTGGCCACGGTGATGCCGACGAGGGCGCCGGGCAACGCGATACGTCTTACTTCCAGCAAATCGCGCAGCGAAAAATGCAGGCCTACGCCGAACATCAGCAGAATGATGCCGACTTCGGCCAACTGCTGTGACAAGACCACATCCACCACGAGGCCAGGCGTGGCGGGACCTACCAGAATGCCGGCCAGCAGGTAGCCCACCAGGGTTGGCAGTTTCAGACGGTGGGCCAGCAGCCCCATCAGCAAGGCCAGCCCGAAGCTGGCGGCAATAGTGGTGATCAGTGTCAGTTCGGGATGCATCGGTCTTCTCCTTGCCGTGCAATATAGCAAGGTCACTCACTATAATCAGGCTCAATACCTTAATAAGAGTCCGCAGTGAAATTCATTCTCCTTCTGTTGCTTGTGTTGGTGCTGACCGCGTTGGGTTTGACAGTCTATGTCGCTGGTAGCGCGGTCGAGAATGCGCCGTCATTGCCCGCAGCAGCAGTGCCTGTGGCGGCGGATCTGGCGCGAGTCAGGGAACTGGTGCAGCAGGCTGATCCACGCAATCTGCCAGCCGGCGCCATTACCGAACTGACGCTGCAGGAACGGGACATTGAACAGGCTGTCAATTACGCCCTGGCCCGCTACAGCCGGGAAGGCCGTGCGCGGGTTGATATCACCGACGGTGTGGCGCGGGTGCAAGCCAGTGTGGAAGTGCCGTCGCTGACAGGCTCGTATCTCAACGCCGAGGTTGAACTGATTCAGGGGCCCACACAATTGCAGGTGCGGCAGTTGCGTATCGGCAGCCTGACGGTACCGCCGGCTGTGGCGGACGCCATGCTGAAGCGCGGTTATGACGAAGCGCTGAAACGTTACCCACAGTACGAAGGCATGGTCGCGGCCATTGATCACTACACTATCGGCAACGACGAAGTGCAGGTGGTGTATCAATGGCAACCAGCGTTGCTGGATCAGTTGGCACAGCAGGGGCGTGAACTGTTGCTGAGTCCAGACACCCAACAACGGCTGCAGGCGCATGCGGCCCGTCTGGCTGCGCTGACCCGCGTTCCCGGTTTGCCATCGCGAGTGTCACACACAGCCTTGCTGGTGCCGATGATGCAGTTTGCAAA
>JAZKEH010000106.1:1470-4415 GCA_040387155.1 Pseudomonadota bacterium
AAAGAACGCGGTGGCAGTGCCGTTGAAGAAAATCGCGCGGCGCTGCAGGTGCTGGCGATGTATGTGATGCGGGTCGATGCCAGTCAGTTGCTCGGTAACGGCGCTGCCGACGGTGTGTATCACGAACTACGGCTGGCCAACCGTCGCGATTATGCGCAGCATTTTCTTGGCTCGGCCGGTCTCGCTGTCACGACCGATACCGCACTGACGCAGAGCATTGGCGAGCTGAAGGAGATCGAAGACACCGCAGCCGGCGGCAGTGGTTTCAGCTTTACCGATCTGGCAGTGGATCGCGCGGGTGCGCGCGTGGGCGAACTGGCGGTATCAAATGAAGCCAATGCGCTACGCCTTCAGCAAGAGCTGGGCGCCATGGATTTGCAGGAAGCGTTGTTGATGCCGGATGTCACTGGTCTGCAGGAATTCATCTCGGCAGAAGAATTCAGTCAACGCTTCGGTGAGGTAGGTTCAGCGGAATACAACGCGGTGGCCGATGACATTGAGCTGCGTGTTGATGCGATGCCTCTCTTTATGCAGGCACGTTAATGCAGGTGCAATAAGCTGTTTATGCAGAGGCAATAAGAGTTGGTCAAGACAAGAGCGCGCAACGCGCTCTATTTGCAGTCGAGCCAACCCGCATAATCCACCAGCACACCGGCCAGCGGAAATTTCACCGAACTGGCGAAGTGATAGTTGCCGTCGGCATTCACACCTTCCCAGGCGGTGATGGTCGGGCCCAACGCATCCGGCATCGGGATGCCGACAAAACTCCAGCCCACGAGGTTCCAGTGAATCCGGTCCTCGCGAAAACTCAATGAAAATTTGAAACGGAACAGCCCGAAATCCTCGCTCAGCACATTCTCACCGCTGATGCGTGTCATTTTGGACGAAAACTTTGTCTCGCCGAATTTGCGCAGCCAGCGTTCCTCTGACTCACTGCGCACGACCTTGACCACGATCGGCATTTCTTCGCTGGAAGGGGCGGGAAATCCATTCAGTTTGCGCAACAGTTTTGCCAATGCGCCATTGTCGCCTTTGACAAAGGCCTTGCCTTCGAAATGGCCGAGACGCGGTTCATGGAAATGCTGCAAGGCAGGCGGCAGCGACTGGTAGCTCTGGCGCAGGATGAGCTGGAACAGGTTTTGTTTCATGAACGGGGTCCGCAGTAGGTTCTGGAACAGGTTATCAAATGATTACGTGCCTGACCTGAAGAATTTCAGGCTGGTTTGCAGGCGGCTGGCTTCGTCGCCGCTGACATGGGCATGGCGGCACTGGTACTGCGCCAGTTTTGCGCGATACCGCTCGAACAGCATGGGTCGCTGCTGCGGATGTTCACGCAAGGGATCGGCCTGCCATGGAATTTCAGGGTCACACAGAAAATAGCTGCGGGGATTCTGCTGCAGCGATGCCAGCAAGGTATTGGTGATCCACGGATCAACGCGGCCGAACTTCACTTCGCTCCAGACGATGATGACGAGCAGATCTGTGTCGCAGACGATGAGGGGAGGCGAGGCCTTCAGTGCTTGCTGTTCGCGCTCATGTTGCAGACGCGCGATGGCGAGTAGTTCCTCTTCGCGATATTGATAGCCGGGTTGGCGACTGTACAGCGCATTGAGATAGTCGCGCGAAGCTTCGCTGACAAGCGGCGCCTGCAAGACGTCGGCGAGCTGGGTTGCCAAGGTGGTCTTGCCGCTGGATTCCGCGCCGGTGGTGATAAGGAAGTGGGTCATGTCTGCAAGTGTACTAGCGCAGGGAGAATCAATGTAGCGGCTGGTCTGCCTGCAACGGCGTAACCCCTGGCACAAAAGCATCGATACCGTCGATGGCAACCTGCAGTGCAAGCGCAAGTACTTCCCTGGGCGGTGGTGCTGCCTGCACCTGCTCAAACAACGCAATCATCGGGGCATGGACCTCGGGTGAGAACTTGGCTTTCTCTGCTTCTACTCTGTCGAACAGCGACGCGTAGTACGGTCCCGACAGATGCAGCACCCGCATGCGCGTGCACAGCAGACTTTTGGAACCCTGTTTGTCGATCACGTAATGCGCATAGGCGCCGATGGTCTGGTATTTCGCGTAGGGCAGTGTGAGCAACACCGGCAGTACGGAACGGTGGTAGAGGCTGCACCAGCCATCGATCTTGCCCTCATACAGGCCGTCATCGGCGTTGTAGAGTTGGTAGTCGCGCAGTGGATAGCGTGCGCCATTGGTCCACTTGTCCTGCCAGGTATCGGCGACCAACTGCTTCACTTCCGGTCGGCGCGTAAAAATATCGGTCGCCATTTCGCCGATGCCGGTACTGATGCGAATTACATCATCGTCAAGCTGGGCAATGATGCCAAAGCGCGCGGCGTCGAATAGTGGCTTGTAACCTTGCATGCCGATATTGCCGGGCGTGATACCCAACACGCGAATCGGTACGTCGGCCAGTTGCTGATCCAGCAGGAATTCGAGGAAGGTGGCATCCTCAATGTTGATCCACAGCAGGATCTCGTAAGGACACGAGGTTTTTCGCACCAACTCCTCAATCAGAAGTTGGGCGAAGCGAGGGCGATAGGCGGTTATGCAGTATGAAATCACTGCATAAAGCCACCCTGCCAATCGTCCTGCGCGCGCGAGATAACGTAGGCGTGGATGTCGTTCACCTGTTCTTCGGTCATCGTTTCCTGGCGCGGCATGCCTTTGTCGGCACGCGTGCCTTGCAAGACGATGGTGTTGAAGTCGGCGTGGGTTTCCGGCGTCATGTAGCGCAGGTCTTTCAAACCGCCGATGGCGTTCTGGCCGTGGCACAACTGACAGGTGCTGGCGAACAGCACTTCACCGCGATCGATCTGGTCGACAGGGAACTGCGTGGCAGGTGGCACGACGAGTTCTGCTGCTACCGGTGGTGGTGGCAGTTGGACCCCGGTGGCATCCAGTGCAAACACCAGCAGACGCGCTGGTGCGTAAGT
>JAZKEH010000107.1:0-3522 GCA_040387155.1 Pseudomonadota bacterium
ATCTGAATACGCGCCTGGGCAGTGGCCGCACGCTGGAAGGCGACGCCTGGTTCCAGCAGAGTGACACGCCAGGCCTCAATGGTGATGACGCCGCCTATGGCTTTGGTCTGCGCCTGCCCAACAACACCGGCTGGCGTTCGGGCCTGGGCTTCAAGGAAGTGCAGAAGAATTTCAATCCGGCAATGGGCTATATCAATCGCACGGACATTCGCGATTACTACGCCGACGTTGGCTACACAAAGTTTTTCCAGGGTCGCTTCATCCAGACGGTTTATGCCGGCATCGATGCTGATCGCATCAACAAGATTGATGGCGGCCTGCAAAGCGAAATCCTGATGTTCCGTTTGCTCGAAGCCGAGACCAATACGCGTGACCGCTTCAGCGTGGGCTATCTGCGCAATCACGAAGTGGTGGATCGTCCGTTCACACTGTACAGCGAACCGGGTCGTACCGTCGGCATTCCCGTGGGCGATTATGAATTCGATGAAGTCACTGTCGGCGTCGGCACTGGCAACCAGCGCCAGTTCTCCGGCTCGCTGAACTACACACGCGGCGACTTCTACAACGGTGATCGCAACAACATCAACGCGTCGTTCACCTGGACGCAGTCACGCTATTTCCTGATGTCGCTGAACCAGGACTGGAACAACATCTCGTTGCCACAAGGCGACTTTATTACGCGCCTGTCGAGTCTTTCCACACAGGTCGCGTTCTCCTCCACACTGTTCTGGGTCAGCCTGATCCAGTACGACAACCTGTCGGAAGAAGTGGGCTTCAACACCCGCCTGCAGTGGATTCCGAAAGCCGGCCAGGAAGGCTTCATCGTGTTGAACTACAACATCCAGGACAAGGACAAGGACAACACCTTCAAGGCTGCCGCGTCGGATATCAGTATCAAGTTCAAGTACACGTTCCGCTTCTGATTTTTGCGGCAAGAGGGGCAAAGCATCCCTCTGTCGCCATCAGCGACTGGCATATCATGCAGGCTCAACCTGCTTACACACCGGAAGTGTTGATATGCCCATCAGAACTGCCAGCAAGTACCTGCTATTCACGGTCGTGTTTGGTTGCAGCCTCACTGTGTTTGCGCAGGACAGGCAGCCAATTGGGGTGGTGTTAACCGCTAAAGGAAAAGTTGAAGCCCGTGACGAGGACGGTGTCGTGCGCCCGCTGACACGGCGTGCAGAAATCTTCGAGGGCGACACTATCCTTGTTGATGCCCAGGGATTCACCCAACTCAGAATGGCCGATAACGGCAAGATCTCGCTTACTCCCAATACGAGCTTGTCGCTGAATAGCTTCAAGTTTGATGGCGATCCGCAAACGCCCGACAGTTTCACCATGTCGCTCCTCAGTGGTGGCTTGAGAACGATTACCGGCAGCATCGGCGATTCCACTGCTGATGAGTATCGGCTTGATACGCCGGTGGCGAGTATCAATTCTGTCGGCACCACCTATGGTGTTCAGTTGGTCAATGGCACGCTGTATGCGACAGTCAGTACTGGCGGCATCATCGTGTCGAATGGCGCGGGCAATCTGGCCATGGGGATCGGTTCCGACTGGGACTACAGTGTGACAAAGCCTGGTGAGGCGCCTCTGGGATTGATTGATGCGCCCACAGCATTGGTAACCCTTGATCCGTTTTGAGTATTGCCCTGCGTTCATCGGAACCGGAGAAGTTCCACGGCTATAATCTGGCCACCAAACGAGAAACAGTTGTTGCCGCAGGAACCCGATGAAACTCCGTAGTGCTTTTGCTTTCTTCGCCACCGCGCTGGTTGCCGCGGTTCTGTTGGTACAACAGGCCACAGCCCAGCAAATCACTGAAACCCGCCAACTGATTCCCGCCACCCGCTATGGCGTTACCGGCACTACCTTTGCCAGTTTCGCGATAGGGCTGGTGCGCCCGCAGGATCTCGCGTTCCGCAGCAGTGCCTATACCGGCGATACCATCTCGGTGTCTGGCGCCGTGCTGCCAGAGAATGCCCACATCGGCAAAACCGCCGACGTCTTCGCCGTGATCAAGGCAGGCCCGACGTTCTACATGCTGAACACCTCGCGTCAGCTGGTGCCGTGGAATGGCGCTGTTGCCACCTTGGTGCCGATGGTCAAGGACGTGGTGTTGAAGGGCGATCAGGAATTTTCTCTCTACAGCGGTCTGATCAACATCGCTGGCGACTTTGCTTTTTTCATGGGCTACAAACCGCAGGACACCGGCGCGCTGTACTACAACGCCACCCCGCAAATGTTGCACATCGATCCGGCGCCACAACCGGTCGCGCAATGCCTGAGCTACGGGGGGCGTACCGTACCGGTGTGGCACACCTCTGCCACCGGCATCTTCACGCATGCACCGTTCAATGCAGAAGACCTGTCGATGATCACCAATGGCAAGGAAACCAACGATCCGCGCTTCTCCTATCAGTGGGTCAAGAAGCAGGGCGAGCGGGTCAATATCTTTGCGCCGGCGGATGGAGTGCTGATCAGGTTGCGTCACAAGGCGCGCAACCTGCCGGAATTCGACAGCGATGATTACGAGCTGTTGTTCCTTGTCGCCTGCGATCCCAACAAACCGGACAGTCAGAGCATCGTCCGTTTCAATCACATCACCAATCCGCGTGCCGACATCAAGGCTGCCTTTGCCTTTGGTGAGCTGGGCGCGCCTACTTTCAAACCGGTGTTCGAGGAGCATGAAGAACGCCAGATCCCGATCACCAACATCGTCGTGCGGGCGGGTGACTATCTGGGTTCCACCAGCGGTACCCCGGTGGCGCGCGACTTCGATTTCTCGATTTCCATCAACGAGGCCACGGTTTGCCCCTTCTCAGTGCTGGCCGAACCTTATCGCACGAAGTTGCTGGCCATGCTGGGGCCGCAGATCAATACGCCGTTTGGGCCGCCGGTGGCGGGCTATGCTTGTGAGGGGTATGGAATGAGACAGTAGGCCGCTACGCGTTCTGCCTCCATTTCTTGTCGTCCTCCTGCGCGTATGGACGCCTATGAATCGGTATGAGACATTTCGGCTGCACGGAGCAGTTGGAATGCCATCACTTTCGAGGCGCCCGTCTCATGCGCGCAGGGAAAAACTATCGTAATTTGCTGCAGTTTCTGCTGCTGCCTCTCGCACTGTTAACGGGTGCGGCGGCGCGTGGGCAAGCTGACGGTGTCATCAATGAAGCTACAACCGGCCCGTTAACCTATGAGCAGTTTGATCGACAGGGCCTATCGTTGGGATTTGTCAATTTGCACAGGTCAGCCGGCAAGGTGTGTGCCGAATCTCTTGAATTCCCCTCCCAGTCGGAAGTACTGGACAAGCAAGATTATCCAGCCAATGACATGCACCGACCGGTAGACTTTTGCAAATCATTGGTTGTCACCGATCCCCGGGTGTTGAAAGAACTGACACAGAGCAGTTTTGGCGAGGTGCTGGCCGAGATTGCAAGGACTGAAGCTGGCCAAACCGTTGAGGCAAAAGTTGTATATGACGCGTGGGTGAGCAGCTGGGGAGTTCGGACAGGCGAA
>JAZKEH010000108.1:0-3242 GCA_040387155.1 Pseudomonadota bacterium
CAGCGGCAAAGTTGTATTCGTTGTAAAGAATTTCGACGTGCAGCGGCAGCGTGGTCGTTTGTCCGCGCAGCTTGCCTGACACGACAGACACAGCACCGAACTCACCCATCGCACGCGCATTGGCGAGCACCACACCGTAGATGACACCCCATTTGATGTTCGGCAACGTCACGTGCCAGAACACCTGCCAGCCATTGGCCCCCAGCACGACTGCCGCTTCTTCTTCCTCGCGGCCCTGTGCCTGCATCAGCGGAATCAGTTCGCGTGCAATAAAGGGAAACGTGACAAAGGTGGTCGCCAGCAACATGCCAGGCAGGGCGTAGATGATGCGGAGGTTATGTTCCTGCAACCACGCACCGAACCAGCCGTTGGCGCCAAAGATCAGCACATACATCAAGCCGACAATGACGGGCGATACCGAGAATGGCAGATCAATCAACGTCGTCAGCAACTGCTTGCCGCGGAAATCAAACTTGGCGATCAGCCAGGCAGCCATCACACCGAACACGAGGTTCAACGGCACCGCAACGGCGGCAATCGTCAGCGTCAACCACAGCGCACTGAGTGCATCGGGTTCAATGATGGCCTGCAGATACGGCTGCCAGCCGCGACGCAGGGCTTCGACGAACACGGCAATCAACGGCAGGAAGATAAAGGTAACGAAGAACGTCAGGCTAAGACCGAGCACGGTCCACTTGATCCATGGAGACTCGCGCGTTGCCGCATTGCGCTCAAAGCGCGTCTGTCGGCGGAAGAACGACGTTGTTGCCACGGCGTTGCTCACAGCGTCCTCCCGGTGCGACGTGCACTCCAGCTCTGCAGGCCATTGATGGCGAGCAGCATAAGGAACGAGAACACCAGCATGACGACAGCGATGGCCGTAGCACCCGTGTAATCATACTGCTCAAGGCGCGTGATGATCAGCAGCGGCGTGATTTCCGACACCATCGGAATATTGCCGGCGATAAAGATGACGGAGCCGTACTCACCAACCGCGCGCGCAAATGCCAGCGCGAAACCGGTGAGCAAGGCAGGCGACAGCACCGGGAACACCACATGGCGGAATGTCTGCCAGCGATTGGCACCCAGACTGGCAGCAGCTTCTTCCAGTTCGGTTTCAAGATCTTCCAGGATGGGTTGCAGCGTGCGCACTACAAACGGCAGGCCGATAAACACCAGCGCAACCAGAACGCCGAGCGGGGTAAACGCAATCTTGATACCGAGCACGCCTTCAAAAAAACTGCCGAGCCAGCCGTTCTTCGAATACAGCGTCGCCAGCGAAATACCAGCGACAGCAGTGGGCAACGCAAACGGCAGGTCTACCAAGGCATCGACAATCTTCTTGCCCGGGAACGAGTAGCGCACCAGTGCCCACGACAGCAGCAAGCCGAAGAAGGCATTGATGGTCGCGGCCAGCAACGAAGCGCCGAACGACAACTTATAGGAGGCCACGAGGGAGGGGCGGGTAATCACAGCCCAGAACTCACTGAACGACAGTTCCGCCGTACGCAGGAAGACGGCGGCTATCGGCAGCAACACGATGATCGACAGATAGACCAGCGTATAGCCGAGCGTCAGGTTGAAACCGGGCAACACATTGCGCTTGCGGGGCGCTGTGGCAGTGAAAGAGGACATGGGGACTCCAGGGAAACTGCGCGCAGTGTAGGGATGGGGCGCAGGGGGCAGAACCAATTAAAAATTCTTTCGTTAGCAGGATTTCTGCTTAGGGACTTTTGTGGGGACGCCCCCGGGGTTGCTAGTGGCTGGCGGTCTGCCACAGCCGGTGGTCCTGCGGGCTTTGCATCTGCTCGCGGGTCAGCTGGCGCACGGCAGCCAAAGCGCTGCCGCGACCCTTGCGTAACGAAGGCGCAGTGGCCGCCGGTGTTGCCGCTGCCCGCTCGGCCAGCAATTTCAGCAGTTTTGGCCACGGGCCATAGCTGGATTCAGTGTTGATATGACCCGCATAACCGGCATCGTGCAGATCCAGCGCCCAGTCCTGTGCCAGCGCCGTTGCCTTTTCAAAGGTCAGCCACGGGTCGTTGCGGCTGGCGATCAACAGTCCGCGTACCTGCAAGCTGCGCGGCAATACATGGCTCAGGCTGAAGCGGCCATTGGCCAGCGCGAGATCCGGTTTCAGTCCCATGCAGTCGAAACGGTCTGCATCGGCGGGTGCGACGAGGATGAGTTGGCTGACCTGTTCGGGACGATCAGCAGCCGCGATGACAGCAGCGAGACAGCCGAAACTGTGCGCCACAATGCGCAGCGGTTGCGGGGCCCGCGCCAGTGCTTCGCGCACACGGCCCGCCCATTGCGCCAGCACCGGCTCGTTCCAGTTGATGCCGTCGATGCGGGTGCAGTCAGGCAACTGGGTTTCGAGCCAGGTCTGCCAATGATCGGGCCCGCTGCCGTGGAAGCCGGGCACTATCAAGGTAGGAATCGCAGTGGCCATGGCAGCAGTTCAGTTAATCGCGTGGTAACTCTGGGTCCGTAAACCTCAGAGTCCGTAAACCTGATCGAACACGCCACCATCGTTGAAATGCTTGGCCTGAGCATCTGCCCAGCTGCCGAACACATCGCGGATCGTGAAGGTTTCGAGTGGCAGCAAGCGGGCAACGTCGGCAGGGTCGGCCAGTTCAGGATGACGCGGACGATAGTAGTTTTTCGCGGCGATCTTCTGCCCTTCAGCCGTGTAGATGAATTCGAGATAGGCCTTCGCCACGGCAGCATTGCCCTTCGCATCGGCATTGCCACTGACTACCGCTACCGACGGTTCTGCCAGGATCGATATTGACGGCACGACGATTTCGAGCGAGTCCGGACCCAGTTCATTGACGGCCAGATAGGCTTCGTTTTCCCACGAAATCAGCACATCACCGATTTCGCGCTGCGTGAAAGTGGTGGTCGCACCGCGTGCGCCGGAATCAAGCACCAACACGTTCTTGTACAGAGCTTTCACGAAGTCCTGCGCAGTCTGCTCAGAACCGCCTGGCTGACGCAGCGCGTAACCCCACGCTGCCAGGTAGTTCCAGCGCGCGCCACCCGAACTCTTCGGGTTTGGCGTGACAACGCCCACGCCTTCTTTCACCAGATCGTTCCAGTCATGAATGCCCTTCGGGTTGCCTTTGCGCACCAGAAACACAATCGTCGATGTATAAGGCGCGGAATTCTCTGGCAGCAGCGTTTCCCAGTTGGCTGGAATCTTCTGCGTACGCTCGGCAATCGCGTCAACGTCATAGGCCAGC
>JAZKEH010000109.1:0-2486 GCA_040387155.1 Pseudomonadota bacterium
AAGGGACGGGGTTGGGCCTCAGCATCTGTCGCAGCATCTTCCGCGTGCACGGCGGTGACGCGAAAATTGTCGTACCGCCGCCGGGCTATCACCATTCCCTGCAACTGGTGTTGCCGGCACTTGATCCCAGCAAGCTCGACAAGCCGGCCAGCTATTACGTGTAGATAGAAGGAAATGCCAATGCTGAAAATCCTGCTGATCGACGATGAACCGCAAATCCAGAAGTTCCTGCGCATCAGTCTCAGTTCCCAGCAATACGAAGTACTCGCCGCCGAGAATGGTCATCGCGGTATAGCGATGGCATTGGAGGAGCGACCCGATCTGATCATTCTCGATCTCGGGCTGCCCGACATGGACGGCAAGCATGTGTTGCAGCGGCTGGTTGGTGAAACCCGCATTCCGGTTGTGGTGCTGTCGGTGCGCGCCAATGAAACCGAAAAGGTGGCCTGCCTCAACATGGGTGCGCATGACTATGTCGTCAAACCCTTCAGCGTGAATGAACTGCTGGCCCGTATCCGCCGCACGCTGACGCTGCGGGCTGAAACCCAGACGCCGCAAACGTTGTGGTTCGATGACGGCAATTTGCAGATCGAGGAAGCCCAGCGTCGCGTTACCCTCAAGGGCGACCCGGTGCCGCTGACCCGCAAGGAATGGGCAGTGCTGCTGCATCTGGTGCAGGCCAATGGCGGCCTCGTCACGCAGTCCACCCTGCTGCTGCAGATCTGGGGCGCCACCCACCTGGAAGACACCCAGTACCTGCGCAATGTCATCCAGAAGCTGCGACAGAAGCTGCAGGACGATGCTGCCCACCCACGCTACCTCGAGACCGAACCCGGGGTGGGTTACCGCTTCATCCCGGGGCAGTTGAAAGAGTGAGCAAGCGAGTAGCACTGCATTGACCACCATCGACCCGCAGTCAGTAGTGCTGCAGCCCATCGCCCACATCCGCAGCCCTTACCGGCAGAAGTTCGCGATCCCGCGCCAGCCGAATCTGGTCAGGGAAGCCGTTGGGGACATCCATTTCACACCCGCCTTTGCGGATGCCAACAGCCTGCGCGGCATCGAAGGCTTCTCGCATGTCTGGCTGGTGTTCCTGTTTCACGAGACGGCTGACCGGGAATGGACGCCGACGGTGACTCCTCCCCGCCTTGGCGGCACTGAACGGGTGGGAGTGTTCGCATCCCGCTCACCGTACCGGCCAAATTCGCTGGGGCTGTCCGTGGTCGAAACCGTGGCAGTGCTGCAGCAAGGACCCCAACTGATTCTGCGCGTCCGCGGCATCGACCTGCTGGACGGTACTCCCATCTTCGACATCAAGCCCTATGTGCCCTATGTCGACGCCATTCCCAACGCGATCGGGGGCTATGCACCCTCAGCCCCGCATGTCGCAAGTGGGAATGCAGACGAAATCGCAACTTCTTCCATCACTGTAAGTTTCAGCAACAATGCATTGAATCAAATAGAAAAAATTTCATTCTCTCTTTGTGACTTGAAGTCATTCATCCAAGGCGTGCTAAGCCAGGACCCCCGTCCCGCCCAGCATGTGCGCAAGGCCGATGAACGTGAGTACGGCATGCATCTGTACGACTTCAACGTGCGTTGGCGGGTCGTCGGCAGCGCGGCAGAAGTACTGAGTGTCGAGCCATTGCCGGATGGAATCCTGCCGTGGAAGCTCTGAGCCTGACACCTGAGTTGTTACTGATCTTGTTCGCCGTTGCCGTCGTTGCCGGTTGCCTCGACACCCTGGTCGGCGGCGGCGGCCTTATCGTGTTGCCGGCCCTGGTGCTGGCAGGCATCCCGCCGCTGCAGGCTCTGGGGACCAACAAGATGCAAGGCACCATGGGCACCGCAACGGCCAGCCTGATGATGCTGAAACACGGCAAGGTCAGTTGGAGCCACGTCAAACCCCTGATGTTGGTAGCTTTTATCGGCTCTGGCCTCGGCTCGCTGCTGGTCCAGATCGCCAATACCGGTTTCCTCCGCTTCATGATTCCGGTCGTGCTGGTGTTGGTGGCTGGCTACTTTTTGCTGTCGGGCACGCTGATGAAACAGCTGAAACCCGTCCACATCAGCGAGAGTCGCTATCGTCGTGTCGTGGTTCCGCTGATCGGACTCTACGATGGCATGTTCGGCCCGGGCACCGGTTCGTTCTTTTCGCTGGCCGGCGTTGCACTGCAAGCGCAGCCCTTGTTGCAGGCAACGGCTATCGCCAAGACGCTGAACTTCGCGACCAATTTTGCGTCCTTGCTGGTGTTTGTCGTGGCCGGCAACTTTATCTGGCAGGTAGGGATTTGCATGATGGCCGGCCAGGCGTTGGGCGCCTGGGCAGGCTCTCATATTCTTTTTAAAATCAACCCCTTGTATCTGAGAGCTCTAATCGTTCTCATCTGCTTGGTAATGCTGGCGCGTTATCTGTTGACCTAGGCACACAGCGCTCACAAGCTCTTGCAAGACTTCTCAGGTTTACTTCCCAATTGATTGTTTCA
>JAZKEH010000110.1:0-1334 GCA_040387155.1 Pseudomonadota bacterium
GACGTTTTCTTGCGATGTTCAGCAATCGGGCATGGTTTTCCACGGTGCGTGATTACGGTGACTGGTGGGCCGTACGGGATTCCGCAGTGATGACTGTTGTAGCAGACGACGCGACGATGCGCCGTTTGCAGTTAACGGTAAACGGCACGATTGCTGGTCTGACGCTGCAGCTGCCAGCCGGTTGGCATTACCAATCAGGGCTTACCGGTACCACGCAACAGGATACCAACCTCATTGCAGGGGAATTCACCAGAACCGCCGAGCTGTTGTTCTCTGTCGATGTTCAGGGCACTCCATAACCAGCCGCTGAAATAAATGCCTTACTGCTGTCGCTTTGCAGAAAACTGAAGAAGGCGCGCGCAGCCGCACTGTCTTTCAGGATAACAGCGCCCTGGTTGATGGGGTCATGCAAACTCGCGGGCACTTCCCAGGCGCTGCCTTTTCTGTCCGGATCGATTTCAATCCATTGTGAATAGGCGATGAAGCCCAGCTCGGCATTGCCGGTTTCAATGAACTGCAAGGTCTGCGTGATGTTCTGGCCCTGCACCAGCCGGGCTTCCACCGCATCCCACACGCCCATGCCGGTAAGCACCTGCAGCGCAGCCGCGCCATAGGGTGCCAGTTGCGGGCTGGCAATCGCGAGATGGTTGAAGGTGCCGTCTTTCAGCACAGCGCCGGCGGTATCGACAATGCCGGCATTCGGACTCCACAACACGAGCTGGCCGATTGCGTAGGTCATACGTGAGCCGGCAACGGCTTGCCCGTTATTTTCGAGCAGGCGTGGACGTTCTTCATCGGCTGACAGGAAAACATCGAAGGGCGCGCCGTTGACGATCTGTGTGTAGTGCTGGCCCGTGGCGCCGCCAATGATTGCGATGCTGTGGCCTGATTCGCTTTCGAAAACTGGTGCCAGCTTTTCCACTACCGGCACAAAGTTGCTGGCCACAGCGACGCGGAGGGTGTCGGCCAGCGACGGCAGCGGTAGCAGCATGAACGCAGTGCTCAATAGCAGCGCTGCGAAGCGGAGAGTGCGAAACAAGGTTGTCATGGCGCGGCCTGCTGAAGATGCATTTCAGCTGCATCCTAGCAGGAAAATTGTCCGCTGTATCTTTTTGGATATATCGAAATGGAGCGCCTTATCGCTTCGGCACAAACGCCAGAAAGCGTCGTGGGTTGTCGACCATGATGTGCTGCAACACGGCATCGTCAACACCGGCACGCTTAACCAGCAGGGCAACATCTTCAGCTCGACTGGCAACGTGACGGTCGCCGATAACCTTGTCCTCGCCGCGGGTAACGGCGGTTCGGGCAACCTCTCGGTTGCGGGTAACACT
>JAZKEH010000110.1:1344-7668 GCA_040387155.1 Pseudomonadota bacterium
GGACATGCCGGCCGCGTCGCGGAGCCGGCGGGCGAACGCCGTCATCGTCTTGTCATAGCCACTGGAGGCATCGGCCGAGAACAGCAGGTTGTCGGCGAAGCCCGCTTCAAGCAAGGCCATGACCAAGGGAATCTGTTGCGCATCGCCATTGCCACCCTGGCGATCAAAGCCGACAAAGGCGCCGCGGCGACAGATCTGTTTGTGCACGTAGACATTGGTATCGACCAGGTTGCCGAGATGACCGATGACAACGCTGGCCGGGTTCACACCTTCGTCTTCGAGAATGTTGAGCTGCTCGATGGCGGCTTTGCCGGGAATGCCGGTGTGCGTAATGATCGGCAGGTTGGTCGCTGCATGCACGCGGCCGACGGCACGGAAGACCTTGCGTTCATCCACGGTCATTTCATCCCATGACCCGATCTCGCCAAGCGCTCCAGTGGGATTCGCAGCAATCTGTTCGAGGATGGCCTGCACGATGTCGTCTTCGCTCATCGTGGCAATTGATGCGGGGTAGTAAGGCTGCGAATAGAAACCCGCGCAGGCGATGATGGGCATGCCGGATTGCAGCGATACGTTGCGGGCAAATTCAACGTCACGACCCATGTCGGGATGACCGGCATCGACAATGCAGGCAACGCCGGCTGCCTTGGCCTTGTTGACGTCAGCCACCATGGCGGCGAGGTCGCGCGTGGGTCCTGCCAGTGGTGGCCGTGGTGGCGTGGTTCCCGCAGCAGCGGGCGGTGGTGTAGCCGGGCGCACGCCGTTTGCAGCTTGCACGGCTGCTGAAGCCGCACGGAACTTGTCCATGAAGTCCGGTGCCAATGACAGATGTTCGTGGAACAGCGTGGCACCGCCGCCGAGTTCTGCTGGTGTGTAGTCTTTCAACAGAGTTCTGATGATCGCGCCGTTGGCAAAGGTGGGGGCCTGGGCGAAAGCAGCGGCGGGGAGCGTGGCAACAGCAGCGCTCGCACCGGCCAGTTCAAGCAGTTTGCGACGGGTTATTGTTTTCATTGGATCCTCATCGGGTTTGTACCAGCGTTAGTGGGGAGCGGCGTTGTAGAAAGTGGTGTTGTGCGGACGAAGACCCGGCAGCAATCAATTTCATTACGCGCTGAAGTCAGAGAGTATCAGGCTGGCGTGTCAGTCGCGCGCCACAGATACCAGCTCGCGACCGTGCGGTAGGGTGCCCAGATCTCGCCGTGGATTTTCAGCGCCTTAGGTGTCGGCATTTCCTCGTGGCCATGCATCAGCATGAAGCCCTTGCGCACCCCGAAGTCATCAACTGGCAACACATCGGGCCTGCCCAGCCGGAACATCAAGAGCATCTCCACGGTCCAGCGGCCAATGCCACGTACAGTGGTGAGTGTCTCGATGATGCTCTCATTGTCCAGTGCATGCAGTTCCTCCATCACGGGCAACGTGCGGTTGAGTGTTTTGTCTGCGAGATCACGCAACGCCAGTTGCTTGTTACGCGACAGCCCCGCACTGCGCAGTTTCTCTTCATTGGCGCGCTTGATGTCTTTCGCGGTGAATTGTTCCGACTTCGGAAACAACGCACAGGTACGCTGAAAGATGGTCTCTGCCGCCTTGGCATGCAGCTGCTGAAAAACGATGGCACGCGCAAGCGTCAGGAAGAGATCAGTTTCCTGCTGGATTTGCAGACGACAGGGGCCAATGCGCTCGATCAGCATGGCCATGATCGGATCGGCCTTGCACAGGTGCTGTTTGGCTTTGCGGAGCGTGGCGGGAGTATCGAGCCGTTTGGTCATGGAAAGTGCAGGGAAGAGAGTGCAGTGAAGAGCGTTCAGTGAACGCAAGCTTGTGAACGGGCAGCCGTCAAACTTCCTTGTTGTGCATTTTCGGACCGGTCTTCATCAAGCGATCCCAGAACGTGAAATAAAAGCTGTAGTTGCCGTTGCTGTGAAGGTGGTGGCGCGAGTGCAGCCACGCGGTGTTCCACCAGCGCCAGAACCAGTGATGCGTGTACGCGGCCGGCAGAAAGTCCTTGCTGCAATGCACATAGACATTGAAGGCGGTGGAGATGCTTTGGTAGATGATAAGCGCCAGCGGGTGCACCGGGATGATGAACAGTATTGCGATAGGCAGTGCGGCCTCGGTGATGGCTTCCAGTGTGCCGAAGCTGTAGGCAGCGAAGGCTGTGGGGAAAACCGAGTCATGATGCTGACCATGTACGGTCTTGAACAGCAGACGTGTGTGCAAGGCGCGGTGGTACCAGTAGAACAGCGTGTCGTGCAGCACCATCATCGCGGGAACGCTGGCCACCAGCCACCAGCGTGGGTAGTCATCCAAACCAAAGTACAGTTGGCTCGAGCCCAGCAGTTTGTATTGGTAGATGACAGCAATGATCGCGGCAAAGATCAGCAGCGAGCGGAGCGACTGCCACAGCTCGCGCTGCACATTGGCGGCCAGTTGGAACTGGGCGGGGCGTTCAACCAGCGAGTGGCCGCGGCTGGTCTGGCGGGAAGGATCGGTCAACATGAAACCGATGCCGGCAAAGACCATAAAGCGCACACCAAACATCACCAGCACGACGACGGCCGGTAAAAGCATGCTGTTAAAAGAATCCATTGACATCGAAAGGCCGCTCTCCTGCCGCCAATATGCTATTGCGAATATCGGTCAAATATAGGGTGATTGCCTGATATAGCGCTATTTTTTACCTGATTCGGGTGATTGGCTAGTGTTAACTCTTTGTGCGGATGAGGTTTTTGGAACAAATTGCTGAAAAGGCCCTGCGGGTGGGACATAGGGTCAATTTATGTGGCGCAGCCGATGCAATGCCAAGGTGCTATCACACCCGCGGCACCCCTTACTGACGACCAAAACGTTTGGCTGACAACTCGGCGGCTTTGGCCCGTTCGGTTTCGCGATCCTTTGGGGGGCTTAATGTAATCAGTGAACTGATCAGAATGGTTGCCGCTTCCGTCACCTGGTCAACGGCCTGATTGAACACCTGCTCATTCATTTTGGAGGGTGTGTTGAAGCCACTCAGTTTGCGTACGAACTGCAGTGCCGACGCGCGAATCTCGTCTTCGGTGGCGGGTGGTTCAAAGTTGTACAAGGTCTTTATGTTTCTGCACATGTCTGTTCCACCTCGCCGTGTCCCTGATCTGTCTTACTTCTTCCAACACCAGTCTGTCGCAATGGCCGCGCCATCTGCCAATGCCTTCAGCTTCATCCAGACTACACCCGGATCAATGGCGGCCTGGCCCACGTGAATGCTGAAACCGCAGTCAGTGGCGGCCATGACATTCTCGCGGCCCACCAGATCGGCATAGCGCTTGATGCGCTGTGCAATCAGCTGCGGATGTTCAACGTAGTTGCTTTGGCATTCGATAACGCCGGGGCAGAGAATTTTGCCTTCCGGCAGTTTGTAGTCTTCGAACAGCGACCACTCGTGCGCATGGCGCGGGTTGGCAGCTTCAAACAGCAGTGTGGATGGTTTGGCTTGCATGACAATGTCGATGATGTCGGCAAAGTTCATGTCGTGATGATGCGGGCCGCCATAGTTGCCCCAGCACAGATGCATGCGCAGTTGCTCGGCGGGGATGTTGGCGACGGCGTGATTCAAGGCCTCTACATGCAAGGCTGCACGCTTGCGGAAATCGTCGAGCGTAACGCCCTTGCTGTTCATGTGGCGACCCATCGCGAGATCCGGGCAGTCGATCTGCAGTGTGGCGCCAGATTTGGCGATGGCTTCGTATTCGTGCTTCATCGCGTCGGCGATGGCGAACACGTATTCCTCGTGCGTTTTGTAGTACTCGTTCTTGAAGAAGATCGATGTGACACCGGGCGAGGCAGAGCTGAAAAACACATTCTTCATGCCGTCCTTGCCGACAGCTGCCTGCATGTTCTGGACGTCCGTTGTTACGTCATCCATGTTCTTGATGCTGATCGGTCCCTTGCAACCAGGCGCATGGCGATGCTGACGCGACGGATCTTCGCCAACGCGCTTGGCCAGGTTGGGAAATTCGACAAGGTCGTCGAACACATAGCTGTTTTCGCTGCCGCCAAAGCCGTTGAGACGGTCCTTGATGTAGGTGGCGTAACTTGGCTTGGACACTTCACCGTCGTTGACAACGCTGATGCCGGCCGATTTCTGCTTCTGCACGATGTCGATTACTGCCTTGTGCACACTTTCACGCATGGCAGAGCTGTCCACTGGCACGCCGTCTTCCTTTGCCCACATCATGTGCATCAGGTCTTTTTCGCGCGGCAGGCTGCCAACGTGGGAGGTGAGGAAATGGTCAGTGCTGCGTTGCATGTTGGCTCCTGTTGTTTTTCTGGAAGGGAAGTTGATAAGAAGTTGGCAAGTGGATGCTTGCATTATTATTTTTGCCCGGAGCATAGCCCGTGGCCGCGCGCCGTGTCCATGCAAGGCCTCAATTGCGCGTTGCTTTGGCGTGGTGTTAGGCTGGTTCGCGGCTGGTAGCTGCCACACGAGCAGCGTACAGCAAGCTTGCAACGCGAGCTGTGCCGACAACAAGCAGTGCCCACAAGCAGTGCAGACAAGCAGTACAGACAAAGGGGGTGTTATGAATTCACCGGAAGAAGAAGGCAGTTATCTCGAACAACAGGACATGCAGGATGTCCTCTCCCGCATGCCGGTGGCAGTGGCCTGGGCCAGCGGACCTGAAGGCACCATCCGCTTCGTCAATCGCAAATTCACGCGCATGTTCGGCTATACGATGGATGACCTCACTACGGTGCACGAGTGGATACTCAAGTGCTATGCAGTGCCGGAGCAGGCCAGTTCCATCGACAACTTCTGGCAGGATCAGATCAAGTCCACTGGCAAGCCTACTGAAATAGAAGACATTGAACTCGACATCATCTGCAAGGACGGCAGCATCAAGACCGTGCTGAGTGGCAAGATTGTGTTGCCCAACCAGGCTGGTGCACTGTCGACGTTCCAGGACATCACTCATCAGAAAGAAAGCGAATTGCTGAGTCGCAAACAGGCGATGGAAGATCCGCTGACCGGGCTGCTCAATCGGCGAGCGTTCAGCCAGAGTCTTGAGCTAGCTCTTCGCCGATGCCGTGAAGGCTGCAACATGGCGTTGATGCTGATCGATCTCGACGGCTTCAAACAGGTGAATGACACCCTTGGCCATGACCGTGGTGATTTGCTGTTGCGGCAAGTAGCGGATCGTTTACGCCTGGCAGTGCGCGACCAGGATGTGCTCTGTCGCATTGGTGGCGACGAGTTCTGTATCGTCGTCAATTCAATCAATGGCGAACAGACCGCAAGCATCATTGCTGATCGTGTGCTGTTTGGTCTGGCGATGCCCTATCAACTGCTGGGCGATGATGCGAAAACCGGCGCCAGTATTGGCATCGCGCTGTATCCTGACGATGGTATCGATGAGCAAAGCCTGTTCAAGCATGCGGATGAAGCGCTGTATCGGGCGAAGCAGGGTGGCAAGGGGCGTTGGTGCCGATAGTGCGAGCACCAACGCCCTCTCAGTGATTACAGCGGATTGCCTTCGGTATCCAGCTCGACAATGGTGTAACCCAACGCTACCAGCGAGTCATTGATTGCTGCTTTGTCGCCGACCACCAGCATGTGCATGTTGTCGAGCGGCAGATGCGTGCGCGCCAGTTCATTGACCTTCTCTACCGTGAGACCCGAGATCATTTCCTGCTGACGACGTACGAAATCACTCTGCAGATTGAACGTGATGATCTGCTGCAGCAACGAGGCTTTCTGGCCGGGGGTTTCGTAGTCGAGGGCTTCACTCTGGCCTATCGAGTTCTTCGTAAACGCCAGTTCGTCCGGTGTGATGCCGGTTTCACGATAGCCCTTGATCTCGTTGACGAACTGCACGATCGAATCCGCCGTGGTGTCGGTGCGCACACTTGCCGACGCGGTGAAGGGACCTGGCAATCTGCTGCCCGAGAAACCACTGCGGGCGCCATAGGTATAAGCCTTGGCTTCACGCAGGTTCAGGTTGATGCGGCTGTTAAAGGCGCCACCAAGCACGTAGTTCATCAGTTGGCGTTCGAAGTAAACGCCAGTCGGATCGTACGGCACGTCGGTGAGATAGCCGATGCGGATCTCTGACTGGGCTGCCATTGGCTTGTCGATAAGGTACAGCGTGTTGCCGGTGAACTGCGGTGATGCCGGTTGCGGACGGATCGTGCTGCCAGTGGCCGGCAGGTTCTGCAGGAAGCTGAGCTTGCCGAGAATGTCAGCCTGTTCAACTTCACCAACGACAACAATTTCCAGGTTCTGTGCGGTCAGGTTGGCGGTCGGGAATGCCTTGATATCGTCGAGTGTGAAGGATTCCAGATTCGGTATCG
>JAZKEH010000111.1:0-3562 GCA_040387155.1 Pseudomonadota bacterium
GTACTCGGCGCGCAGAGTCTGCAACAACGCAGCTTTGTACAGGCCCATGGCACCAGTACGCCGCAGAACCGCACCACAGAATCCGCTATTTTTTCCGATGTGGCACGCCACTTCGGCATAAGCAACTGGCCCATTGCCGCTGTCAAATCCTACCTCGGTCACTCCATCGCGTGTGCCGGTGGTGATCAACTCGCCATGACGCTCGGTGTCTGGCAGCACGGCATCATCCCCGGCATTCTGACCACGCAGCAACTGGCGGACGATGTGACGAAAGACAATCTCGATTTCCTGTTGCAGCACCGCGAAGTGGATCCGTTGTTGATCGACTCTGCCCTGCTGAATTCGAAAGGTTTCGGTGGCAACAACGCCACCGCTTCGATTCTCTCCCCCACCATCGCCACTCGCATGCTGGCCAAGAAGCACGGCGCCGCAGCAATGAAGCAATGGCAGCAGCGTAACGAAGCAGTGCAGGCGAAGGCGGCAGAACATGAGCAGCTTTCGCTGCGTGACCACACGCCTCCGCTCTATCGTTATGACAACGACGTGAAGGACGGCAGCAAGGATCTGAGCTTCAGTGACGGCAAACTGCACCTGCGCGGTTATGAACAGGGCGTGGATCTGCAGTTGGACAATCCGTATCCGGACATGACGTAGTCCTGCTTCGAATCAACAAGAACAACAACAGTCACAGGATGGACACAGCACCATGGGACACACCGCGATCTTCTTGCCCGTCATGGCGCTCGTTGGCTGGACCTTTGTCGTCCTGCTGACCATCCCGTTCCGCCGCTTTCGTGCCGCCTTCAAGGGCGAAGTCACCGCCGCCGATTTCCGCAACGGCGAATCCCGACGCGTGCCATTGGAAGTCAGCCTGGCAAACCGCAACTTCATGAACCTGCTGGAAGCCCCGGTACTGTTCTATGTAGTGTGCTTTATCTACTACCTGACCAACGCACCCATCGCCAGTTTCGTCACGCTCGCCTGGATCTTTGTTGGCTTGCGCGTGGTGCACAGCCTTATCCATCTCATTTACAACAACGTCATGCACCGGCTGGTAGCCTACGCAGCCAGCAACGTGGTGCTTATAGTGCTGTGGCTGTTGTTGTTGCGCACGTTGCTGCAGGCCACCTGAAAATACGGAGCAGGCGATGAACGTTACTGAACTGCCGTTCAACCGCTTGATCGGGCTACAGGCAGCCGGCATTTCTGCAGTCACGTTGCCTGCCGGTGAGCAGTACACCAATCACCTCGGTACCGTGCATGGCAGTGCGCTGCTCGCGGTTGCAGAAGCGGGTTCGGGTGCCTTCATCATCGAACACTTCTCGCAGCGTCCCGGCCTGATCCCTGTCGTCAGAAATCTGACAGCAAAATTCCGCAAGCCGGCCTCCGGCGCTGTGACTTCACGCACCGCAGTACCGGCTGAGGCAGTGGCCGGCTGGCTTGCTGCACTCGACAAGCGCGGTCGTGTGTTGGCAGAAGTGCCGGTTGAAGTAGTCGATGCCAGCGGCGACGTCGTATTGCGCGCCACTGTTGAGTGGTTTCTTGCCGAGTCACCGACATGAGTTTGCGTTTTCGCAACTTGTTGCCCGTGTTGTTGAGCGCACTTCCGCTGGCACCGCTTTACGCGGATGGCCTCAAACCCTTTACCAGCGACGGCTGCAGCATCTTTCCCGACGGCACACCCTTCCAGCAGAATCTGTGGCTTGAATGCTGCCGCGACCACGATTATGCCTACTGGAAAGGCGGCACCTATGACGAGCGCCTGCAGGCCGACAACGCGTTGCGCAACTGTGTCAGTCGCGTTGGAGAACCTGAAATTGCCGCGATGATGTTGAACGGCGTCCGCATCGGCGGCGGTCCCAATCTGCCAACACCCTTTCGCTGGGGCTATGGCTGGCCGTGGCCGCGCAGCTATCAGGCGTTGACTGCAGAGGAATTGAAAGAGGTTGAGGACAGCATGACCCGTGAGGAAAGTCTGCAGAACAACGGAAACGCACAGTGAACGATCGCTGGAACTATCGCTGCATGACAATCGACGATTACGAACAGTCGGTTGCACTTTGGCAAGCAGCCGACGGCGTAAGTCTGCGTAGTGCAGATTCACGCGCAGGTATCGAGAAGTATCTGTTACGCAATCCAGGGCTCAGCTTTGTCGCCGAACAACAGGGTCACATTATCGGCACTATCATGGCCGGCCACGATGGCAAGCGCGGTTACGTACAACATCTCACTGTTGCCACGAGCCATCGTCGTCAGGGCATCGCAACCGCGCTGGTGCAGCAGTGTCTGGCTGCGCTTACGCAGCAAGGCATCACCAAATCCCATCTCAACATCCTTGCCGACAATGAAGATGCCAGAGCCTTCTGGACTGCCCTCGGTTGGTACCAACGCACCGACATCCACATGTATTCTTTTATCAACGGCGTTGATCCAAACGCCTGAAGATTATTAGGCAGTCGCGCGTTGCGGCAGATCATATTGCAGAAAGCGAAGCATCCGCCGGTTGGCTTCTTCGGGTTGCGCCATCGCCGCGATGTGATGGGCGCCCTTGAGTATTTCCACCTGCAGCGCCGGCATGCGCCGTTGTGCGGTGCGTGCAGCGGCAATGGGGTCATAAATCAGATCGTTGTCACCCATCAGTAACAACGTGGGAGCAGCTATCGCGCGCAGCTCCGCCGTACGAAATACCGTAGGCAGAATAAGATGAGGCTTCATTTCGGCACTGCTCATGACAATGCCGATCATGTCTGCCAACTCGCGTTCATCCGGTCGAAATTGCACATCGCGTCCGATATAGGCAGCCAGATCGAATTTCTCCGGACGCTTCTTGAGCTTCAGCGCCAGCAGCAACACCAGTCGCATGAACGGCGACGCCAGACTCAGCACCGAAACGAAGATGCCGGCGGGATTGATCAACACGACACGGTTTACGCGCTCCGGCGTCAGCGACGCCTGGCTCATCGCCAGAAATCCGCCATAGGAATTGCCCACCAGCGAAGCGCGCTTGATGCCGAGCATGTCGAACACGCCGCAAAGCCATTGCGCGTAGTCCTGTCGGTTCTTGATCTTGCGGTTCGACAGGCTTCTGCCGAGCTGGCCGATGATGTCGATTGCATAGACGCGAAAATGCCGGCTCAACGCTTCGACGTTCACTCGCCAGACGAGTGCGGTGCCACCTCCGCCATGCAGCAGCACCAGCGGCGGCGCATCTTGCGGGCCACTGACGAGAATGTGCGTCGCCCCCAGCGGGGTTGATAACTGAATTGACTCAAACGGGACGGGCCACTTGGCCAGCAGTGCGTCGTAGGCGGCGAAATAGCGGGCGGCGGTGGCGGGGTCTTTGAATCCTTCTATCGCGTGTGGGCTGAGTCCATTCATAACCCGGTTCCTGTGGTTGATGGCCGTCTTGGATGGCGCGGCTGAGGATAGGCACGATTGTGTGTACCTGCAACCGTCGGAATGCGGATGGTGGAAGGTCAATTCGGAGCTATCGCAGCCGGCGGGAGCCATTTCCTGGACCGCTGCGAGCCCATCCCTGGGGCGCTACCCCTCAGGCCATCCA
>JAZKEH010000112.1:0-5189 GCA_040387155.1 Pseudomonadota bacterium
AGTAACAACAAGGCAGTACAGAAGGCCGCCCCAGGGCGGCCTTTTTTATTGGGGACACCTGAAAAATCCGGAACAGGTGGCCCTCCAAACTAGGGCAACATGGTTGCCACAATTTTGGGCGGTGGTGTAATATCTCCGGCCCCCTTTTGGGTTAGAGAAGGACTATGAAAACGGGTCTGTATCACCCCGACGAGTTCCGCGATAACTGCGGTTTTGGCCTGGTTGCCCACATTGAAGGCAAACCCAGTCATGAATTGCTGTTGTCAGCCATCAGTTCGCTGACCTGCATGACTCACCGTGGCGGTATCGCGGCGGATGGCGTCACCGGCGACGGTTGCGGCCTGCTAATGCAGAAGCCGGACAGTTTCCTGCGCGGCATCGCCAACGAGCTTTTCAAGACGAAGCTCTCGCCGAGCTATGGCATTGGCATGATCTTCCTCAGCCAGGATCACACGCTGGCCGCCCAGGCGCGCGCAATTTTGGAAAAAGAGCTTATTGCCCAAGGTCTTACCGTAATTGGCTGGCGCGTGGTGCCTACCAATCCTGAGATTTGTGGCCGCATGGCGCGTGAGTGCCTGCCCCAGATCGAACAAATTTTTGTTGATGCCCCGGGCATTGAGAAAAAAGACCTGGCTGTGAAGTTGTTCGTCGCTCGCCGCAAGGCTGAGAAGCAGCTTGAGAGCGATCGCGACTTTTACGTCTCCAGCCTTTCGCATTCAGTGCTGTCGTACAAAGGCCTGGTAATGCCAGCCGACCTGCCGGCTTTCTACCTGGATTTGAACAACCCGGCCCTGGCCGTGGCGATGTGCACGTTCCATCAGCGTTTCTCGACCAACACGCTGCCGAAATGGCCGTTGGCCCAGCCATTCCGCATGCTGGCTCACAACGGAGAGATCAACACGATCCAGGGCAACCGCAACTGGGCTGTCGCGCGTATCAACAAGTTCCGGTCGCGTGCCATTCCGAATATTGAAGAAATCGCGCCGGTCGTGAACTTCACCGGTTCCGACTCGTCGTCGATGGACAACATGCTGGATCTGCTCGTGACCAGCGGTATGGACCTTTATCAAGCCATTCGCCTGATCATGCCGCCCAGCTGGCAAAACATGGAAGACATGGATGCCGAGCTGCGCAGCTTCTACACCTACAACTCGCTGCACATGGAAGCATGGGATGGTCCGGCTGGCGTCGTGCTGACGGACGGCCGCTATGCCGTCTGCGTACTCGACAAAAACGGTCTGCGTCCTTCCCGCTGGGTGCTGACCCGCAATGGTTGGCTGACTGCTGCGTCTGAGATCGGCGTCAACGCCTACAAACCGGAAGACGTTGTCAGCAAGGGCCGCGTGGGTCCGGGCCAGATGCTGGTCGTTGATACCGAAGCCGGCAAGATCCTGCATACCGATGATGTCGCCAACTATTTGAAAGTACGTCAGCCGTACGCCAAATGGATCAAGGACAAAGCGAGCTTTGTTGAATCGACGCTGGCCGAGCATGTGCCCGCTCTCCAGCCGCTCGCAATGGAAGAGTGTGAAGTCCACATGAAGATGTTCCAGGTCAGTTTCGAAGAAACCGATCAGGTCATGCGCCCTCTGGCCGAGCAAGGCGCCGAAGGCACGGGCTCGATGGGTGACGACACGCCGATTGCCGTGCTGTCACAACATGTCCGCCCGCTATACGACTACTTCCGCCAGGTGTTTGCCCAGGTGACCAATCCGCCCATCGACTCGCTGCGCGAAAGCATCGTCATGTCGCTGGAAACCCGCATGGGTCGCGAACTGAATATCTTTGAAGAAACAGCTGAACACGCGGATCGCATCATTCTGCATTCGCCGTTGTTGTCACCGGACAAGTTCTGGAACCTGCGTCATCTGCAGCGCCCCGGTTATGACGCCGCCGACATCAATCTCAACTACGATCCTGCCATCGGCCTCGAACAAGCCGTCAGAAATGTCAAAGCGGCTGCGGAAGCGGCTGCGCGTGCTGGCAAATTGTTGCTCTTCATTTCCGAGCGCATGCCACCGCAGGGTCAACTCGTTATCAATGCATTGATGGCTACCGCTGCGATTCATCATCATCTCAGCAAGCTGGGCCTGCGTTGCGATACCAATTTGATTGTGGAAACTGCCAGTGCGCGCGATCCACACCAGATTGCCTGTTTGATCGCTTATGGTGCGACTGCCGTTTATCCCTACCTTGCCTACGACGTGATTGATCGATTGATCAACACGAAGATGGTGCACATGGGATCGCTTGAAGCCCACAAGAACTATCGCAAAGGCGTGAACAAAGGTCTGATGAAGATCATGTCCAAGATGGGCATCAGTACCATCAGCTCCTATCGTGGCGCGCAATTGTTTGAAATCGTCGGCCTCGGTGATGACGTCACCGGCGTGTGCTTCCCGGATTCGCTGAGCCGTATCAAGGGCGCGAGCTTTGCGCACCTGCAACACGATCAGGAAAAGCTGGTGCGCGATGCGTGGTTGCCACGCAAGAAAATCCAGCAAGGTGGTTTGCTGAAATTCATCCACGGTGGTGAATATCACATGATCAACCCTGACGTTGTACGCACTGTACAAGATGCGGTGCGCAGCGGCGATTTTGAAGACTACCGCAAGTTTTCGCAGCTGGTGGACAACCGTCCTATCTCGGCAATCCGCGACATGTTCGGACTGCGCGATGACATGCAGGCGATTCCGCTCGAACAAGTAGAGCCACTCGAAGCCATTTTGAAACGTTTCGATTCTGCCGGTATGTCGCTCGGTGCTTTGTCGCCGGAAGCGCACGAAGCTTTGGCACAAGGCATGAACCGTCTTGGTGGTCGTTCCAACTCAGGCGAAGGCGGTGAGGATCCCGCACGCTACGGCACAGATAAATCATCCAAGATCAAGCAAGTTGCGTCTGGTCGTTTCGGCGTAACGCCGCACTATCTCGTCAACGCAGAAGTATTGCAGATCAAGATCGCCCAGGGCGCCAAGCCGGGTGAAGGTGGTCAGTTGCCAGGTAGTAAAGTGAACGGACTGATTGCGCGTCTGCGTTTCTCAGTGCCCGGCGTCACGCTAATTTCGCCGCCACCGCATCACGACATTTATTCGATTGAAGACCTTGCACAGCTGATCTTCGATTTGAAACAGGTCAATCCGCAGGCGATGGTTTCCGTCAAACTGGTATCCGGTCCTGGCGTTGGCACCATTGCCGCTGGCGTGGCGAAAGCCTATGCCGATTTGATCACGATCTCCGGCCATGACGGTGGTACAGGCGCAAGCCCGCTGTCGTCGATCCGTTACGCCGGCACGCCTTGGGAAATCGGTTTGTCTGAAGTGCAGCAGGCGCTGCGCTCCAATGATCTGCGCGGTCGTATTCGTTTGCAGGCAGACGGAGGACTCAAGACCGGCCTCGACGTTATCAAGGCAGCAATTCTCGGCGCAGAGAGCTTCGGCTTCGGCACAATTCCGATGGTGGCGCTGGGCTGCAAATACTTGCGTATCTGCCATCTGAACAACTGCGCCACCGGTGTTGCCACGCAGAACAAGGATCTGCGCGACAAGCACTTCATTGGTCAGCCTGAAATGGTCATGAACTACTTCAAGTTCGTTGCGCAGGACACACGTCAGTGGATGGCCAAACTTGGTGTGAGCAATCTGGTCGACCTCATCGGTCGTACTGATTTGCTTGTGCGTTTGCCGCCACAAACTGAAAAACAGGCGAGCCTCGATTTTTCACGCTTGCTGGAAAATGACTTTGTACCGGCCGAGAAAGAGCGCTACTGCGTCGTCAATCGCAACCCGCCAATGGATAAAGGGGAGTTGGCTGAGCGCATGGTGCAGGAAATCCTGCCGGCCATCGAAAACAAAACCGGCGGCATTTTCAATTACCAGGTGAAGAACTTTAACCGCTCGATTGGTGCACGCCTGTCAGGTGAAATTGCCCGACGCTATGGCAACCAGGGCATGAACGATGCGCCGATCCATTTGCGCATGAACGGTTCCATTGGTCAGAGCTGGGGCGTGTGGAATGCCGGTGGTCTCAACATGCATCTCACTGGTGAAGCCAACGACTACGTCGGCAAGGGCATGGCTGGTGGCAAGCTTGTCGTGGTGCCGCCACCGGGCAGCACGTTCAAAACACAAGACACCTCCATCATCGGTAACACCTGTCTTTACGGTGCAACCGGCGGCAAGTTGTTCGCTGCTGGTGTGGCGGGCGAACGCTTCGGTGTGCGCAACTCAGGTTGCCATGCTGTTGTTGAAGGCGCCGGTGATCACTGCTGCGAATACATGACGGGTGGCTTGGTCACGGTGCTGGGTCGCACCGGCCATAACTTCGGTGCCGGCATGACTGGCGGTTTCGCCTACGTACTGGATTTGGACAAGGACTTTGTCGACAAGTACAACCATGAGCTGATTGAAGTGCATCGTTTGCGCAACGAGTTCATGGAAGAGTATCGCAATCATCTGCGCAGTGTGATCGAAGAGTATGTGGCAGAAACCGGCAGCGCGTGGGGCCAGCACATTCTCGATAACTTCATGGATTACCTGCGCAAGTTCTGGCTGGTGAAACCGTTGGCAGCGAACATGAAGAACATGCTGCAGCACGTTACGTTGAATCCGCAATAACTGTTTAGTTGCCGCGTCGCGGCAATGAAGAGTGTAGAGAGACGCGAATGTCATCCTCAGAAATCATCGCCAAATCGAAAGACACCTTCCGGTTCGTCAAAACCGGTCGTGCCGATCCGCAGAAAAAAGAGATCTCGGTTCGACAAACCGAGTTTGTGGAAATCTATAACCCGTTCAAACAGGACGAGGCTGAAGTACAGGCCGACCGTTGTCTTGAGTGCGGCAATCCGTATTGCGAGTGGAAGTGCCCGGTGCACAACTACATTCCGAACTGGCTGAAGCTGGTGATGGAAGGCAACATCCTGCAGGCCGCAGAGTTGTGTCATCAGACCAACACGCTGCCGGAAGTGTGCGGCCGTATCTGTCCGCAGGATCGTTTGTGCGAAGGCGCGTGCACGCTGAATGACGGCTTTGGTGCCGTCACCATCGGCAACGTCGAAAAATATATCGTCGATACCGCCTTCGCCATGGGCTGGCGTCCGGACATGTCACAGGTAGTGCCGGTCAACAAGCGCGTGGCCATCATTGGCGCGGGTCCTGCCGGCCTCGGTTGCGCCGACGTTCTTGTACGCGCTG
>JAZKEH010000113.1:0-3241 GCA_040387155.1 Pseudomonadota bacterium
AGATTCTCCAGGTCGTTGCTGCTCATCGCCTTGTCGACTGAGTGGTACTCCGCCACCACCGTCTTGTTATTCAGTATCTCCTGGGCGTCGCGATAGTCCTCAAGCCGCGTGTTCTCCAGTGCCTGCAGCGCTTCGCGGATGATCTGTCCCTTGTTAACACCGGCATTGAAACGGCTGTTGATGAAGTTCAGCGCGATGGGATCGTTCTGCAGGCCCAGCGGCGTCAGAAAGAAATCGGCAAATTCAGCGGCGCTCTGGGTGGGCGGCGCGACAGCAACAAAAATGGGATTGGTCGCCAGCGTGCGCGCGAGCTGGCCAAGATCGCGACCGTGGGCTTCATAGGCAGTGATCAAGGCCGAGAGATATTCGGCGCCTGGCGAGGCATTGAACATGCCCACTACCAACTTGATCAGATCACTGCGTTCGTCTGTTGAAATTGCCATGGTCGTCCCCGTCAATGTGTTGTTGTCAGCGACGTAAAATTGCCGCTATTGCCACTGCGAGCGGCGGTAACTTGCCGCTGGCTGGTTTGCAGAATGGCGTTTTGCCCTGTAATCAAGCCTTCCGCGCATTGGCATCAGGTTGATTGCAGCATCCGGGCCAGATTGATGGAGGATTCGGGCGGGGAGTATCCTCGTTGCACGAGAATCGGTTGTGATCGCCAGGGCACTTTGCAGTGATGGGGAAGAATTCGGAGTGGATGGGTTGAACGGTAACGCGGAGGGCCCTAGGCACTATTTGGCAAGCGACCCTGACCGGTCAGCACCTGCGCCATTCGCAGGCCAGTTGCAGGACAATCGCAGGACAGGGGGTTCGTTAACGGTTAGCGCGATGGGTTATTGGCGACGTTGGCAGCACGGATATTCCTGCGCAAATACACCAGCCAGCCGGCCAGCAACAGCAAACAGAAATACGCGCGATACATCTTGCGCGGCACAAACTGCAGTTCGACCTGACTGTCGCCCGGCAATAGTTCTGCACTCTGGAAAGCGCCGTCTTCTTCTCGGTGAAGCAGCAAACGTTCTTCACCATTAACCTGCAGCTGAAAGCCGGGATAATAGGTAACACCAAAAAACAAGCGATCGCCCGCCTGCGGCACATAGGCCGGATCAAGCTGCACGTGCAGCGAGTTTGTCTCCCACACCACGCTCTTGATCGGAAGCGCCTGATGCACGCCCTGCACGATGCCATGCACCAGCGGCAGTGCCGACGGCAACTCGTAGACATACTTGCCTTCGCTGGCGAACACCTGGTTCAGATTGGGATCAGCGACATCCTTCACCAGATACTTCAGGCCAAGGCGCGGCATCCAGCCGGTGGGATCTTCGTAGGCACTGAACATCAACGAGTAATTCTGCAGCATGCTGGAGCGATGGCCGCGCACACTGTTGATGCCGGCATAGTGACCATAGTTCGGCGGCAGCAACTCGCTGGGTTCTGCCACCCAGCGATACAGTGAACCCTGCAGCTTGGCTTCCAGCCAGTCAGTGACGGGCTGGCTATAGAAAGTCTCCGGATTCTTTATTGAGGCCAGGTCGCGCGGCAGGCCGGTCAGTGTCCAGTTCTTGTGGGCCTCATGCAGATCAACTGCGATGCCAAGCGTTGCCACAACAATCAACGCGCCCTGCAACAGCCGCTTGCCTTGCAGACGCCCCAGCAGATATTGCAGCCCCAGCGCCGCCAGCACACCGACAAACACCGGAAAGCCGAACAGGATGCGCGTCGGGATACGCACATTGTCGAGCACTGGCACGTTGTAGAGAATCCTGCCGATCATGTTGTCGCCTGCCATCGCCACGATCAGTATTACGCCGATGATCGGCAGCACGACCCTGCGGGCATAGCGATTGACGATGAGCGCCAGCAAGGCCAGCGGCAGTGCAGTCCAGCCGACATAGAGCGTGCGGTTTTCGCCGCAGGCGCTGGTGCTGCATTCCCACGTCAACAACGTGTGCCACGATGAAAACTGCCAGCGGGCGAATTCCTCAAACGGCACCACGTGGGGATATTCGGTGGAACCCGCGCCATACCATTTCAGCGCGCGCCGCAGATATTCCAGCGTCGGTCCCAACTGCACGGCAGTGAGCAACAACGAACACAATGCGACCACTGTCAGTATTTTCAGCGCGCGTGGCCACAACTGCTTCTGCAGGCCGCAGGTAAACAACAGCAGCATGAATGCGAAAAAGGCGCCGTGGATGTAGGAGTACATGTGGCCGGAGAGAATGCAGCAACCCAGCATGATGCCGGCGAGCGACGCCGAGAACAGGGACCTGTGCGGGTCCTGCTGATTCCACGCGCGTTGCACCATGAACAGCACGCCAGGCACCCACACCATGCCGGCATGAATGTTGGGCTGGCCGGTGACACGTTCCGCCATGGCGCCGAACAAACTGGCGATGATGGCGCCGAGCACGGCGGGCACAGTGGTCAGCTTGAGTTCGCGCAGGAACAGATAGGAGAGCACTGCACACAGTGAAAAGTGCAGCACGGAGTACAGCTCAGCCCAGAACTGCAGGCCATGGGCATCGCCTGGCACATAGACCAGAGCAAACAACCAGCTAAATGGATAGAAGGCGGCAGTCTGCAGTTCACCCGGAAAGTAATTGCCAGAGTCAGTCTGGAAATCCCAGAACGGAAAGCTGCCTTCCTGCAGCGCGCGCGCAATCTTGGCGTACCAGGCAAAGCTCTGGGCGCTGGCGTCCCAGTTGCCGAGCAGGGTGTGGGTTTCGGTCCATAGCACGCGGTAGAAGAACAGCAATGGCAACGCGACAAGACCGGCGATGGCGAGCAGGTCCTGGCGTTGGAAGCGGAATGGGATGGAGGAATTTTTGGCTGGTTCGATCATGCAGTGTTGCTACTCGTCGGTCCTTCAACGGGTAGCTGAACACAGCGGGCAGCAAAAAAAAAGCCTGATGACCTTAACGCTTCAACCTCTTACCAACCGCCCATCCACCCACACCTTCCGGATGTTGGGGCGGCTTGTATCCCAGATGATCTTTTGCAGGATGTCGACGGCATTGTCGCGATCATAAATGCGGAGATCGGTGTCGGGCACAGCTGTGTCGACGAGCAAGGCGTCAAACCGGTAGCCCGGTTTCAGCAAGCCAATCGGCAGATCGAGCGCGATACCGCCGGCGGTGGTCGCGAGATAGAAAGCGGTCACAAAGGAAATGCGTGAATCGGGAGTGCCGCGCGTTGCCGGTGGTGAAATTACTCCAGAAAAATTAATTGTTCTTGG
>JAZKEH010000114.1:0-3705 GCA_040387155.1 Pseudomonadota bacterium
GCGTCAGCACAATGGTGGCCAGCGCAATGGAAGCGGAGATCTTTCGGAAAGGCGTATGAAAAGACGTACGAAGAGTGGGTGTCATGTAGCTTCCTCTGTTGTTTTTAGTTGTGCGCGGTAGCGCTCGATTCTCGCGCCCGGGATTCTATCCTGCAAAGTCGTCAGTGGCGCTAGTGTTTCCCGACCATCAGCGTGGCAAACGGAAAACGGAATTGCGATGCCACTACTGGAGCTTTCCCTTCCGGATTCCCGCCAATTCGGTTCTGACTTGTGCAGGTTCTTCGGAGGCCGCATCCAGCCGTGTATCAACCGAGGTAAGCCCGTTTGGTGAAGGCAGCTCTGACTTGTGAATGTACCAGGCGCCCTTGTGCCGGCCGCCCTGGTAAAACCCGCTCTTGATGCGCGCCATCGCCCGCTCCACGTCGATCGCAGACAGCGCGGCAAATTCTGCAAGCGGCACATAGTCCGCCAGGTCTCCACTGCGTAATTTGCTACCAGGCGCTTTCTTGTGCAGCAGCGCATAAATGCCGCCGCCGCAGACGGCGCCGGCGATAACCAGAAAATACAGAACGATGATCAGCGCGATGATCTGGAACAGCAGATAGATCAGCAGCCCGCGTGAAAAAATGAGACCACCAAGCAGCGCAATGGCGAAAATACCGGTCAGGATGACGAACAACCGTTTGACGGGCCCGGCGGCTCCCGTAATTGCGGTAATCAACATCCCGGCCATGAAACAGAGCACTGCGACTGCGATGGCGAGATTGGTTGCCAGTTCCAGCATGTGCGGAGTTCCGATTCGGTGAAGGCGCGGCTACGATAGCGCATCTGCGCAGCCAAAACCTAACTGCGACTGCTATAGTTGGCAGCGACAGATTCCGAAAGACAACCGTCAGTCACAGTGATGAAGGAAGACCAGCCATGCCTATCCTGAAGAACCTGAAGAGCCTGAAGAACCTGCTGTTCACGCTGCTCGCAACCTTGCTGCCTGCCGGCAGCCTGTGGGCCCATCACAATACCCAGGCCGAGTACGACAACTTTGACTCGCGCACTTTCTATATCGAAGGCACCCTCGGCAAGGTGCAATGGGGTAACCCGCATATCTCGATCGAACTGCTTGTTACCGGCGGCGACATTCCCGCCGGCGAGAAGTGGCGCATTGCCAGCCACCCCGTGCAGATCCAGATCGACCACGGCTTCAACAAGGAAGAATTTGTTGAAGGCGCGCCGATAAAATTGCATGCATGGAAGCATCGACAGGGTCAGCCCTCGCTGTGGCCGCGCGCCATGCAGATTGGCGATGGTCCGATGAAGTCGAACATGCGCTTCGCCGACATGATCGATATCGCCAAGGGCACTTTCACCGCAATGAATATCGTGCCCGCTGCCAACCTCAATGGCTCTCCATCCGCGCGCGCCGGCGAACCCTACATTGCGAAGTTGCGCGAAATGGGATTGGTGGATGCCGAAGGCAACATGCATTGGCCTGCTCCTACGCCCTGATGCTGCCGTCCGACCGTTATCAACAACTGCAGTTGCAGGCAGGCTATCAGCAGGACCCCTTGCAGGCGCAGGCCCTTCGCCAGCTCGATGCTTTTTACAAACGACTGACCGGACCTGCTCCGTGGTACGCGCGTGGCAAGCCGGTCAAGGGCATCTATCTGTGGGGACAAGTTGGTATCGGCAAGAGCTTCCTGACCGACATCTTTTTCGACTGCCTGCCTGACATCGGCAAAACACGGCAGCACTATCAGCACTTCATGGCACGCGTACATCGCGAGCTTGATGCAATCACCGGCACTGCCAATCCACTGATGCACATCGGCAAGAAGCTCGCCACGGAATACAAGGTGATCTGTCTCGATGAGCTGTACATCACCGATCTCGGTGACGCGATGATCGTCTACCACTTGTTCACCAGTCTTTTTAACGAAGGTGTTGCGCTGCTGATTACATCGAATTTTCCGCCGACCAATCTTTACAAGGATGAACTGCAGCCGAAGATCTTTGAGCCGGCGATCAAACTGATCAAGGCACATACGCAAGAACTGCATCTCGCCAGCGTTGAGGACTATCGCAAGCAAAAGGGCGACGATCATCCGACGTGGTATGTCGGTGAAGAGCTGCCGTTCGCAACGCTGTTTGATCAGCTCAATGCAGAAGTGCAGAACGACTCTGCCTTCAGCACTGACCTGCTCGACGTCAATCACCATCAGTTGCAGCCCTTGCGTCATCGGGGCCAACTCGCGTGGTTCAGCTTTTCGGAGTTGTGCGAACGTCCGCGCTCGGCGAAAGACTTCATTGCGCTCGGTCAGCGTTTCAAACATCTGTTGGTCAGTGACGTACCGCAATTCGGCGGCAATGAAGCGCCACCCACTCCCACCATCGGCACTGAAGACGCAGCACTCAGTGGGCATCGTCGTCACTACTCTTCCAGCCAGAATGCACAGCGCCGTTTCATCAGCCTGGTCGATGAATGCTACGACCAGGGCATCAAGCTCTACGTGCAAGCCGACGTGCCACTGAAGGAGCTCTATGCCGGCGGCAAGCTCGCGTTTGAATTCCAGCGCACCCTGAGTCGCCTCAGTGAAATGCAGTCAATGACTTATCGTGACAGGGAATTGCGGCATACAGTCTCCCTGCCCGATGCGCCGTAAAAAGCTTGCAGCCAGCAAGACTGCAGGCATAGGCTCCGCCAGAATCACAGACGCAAGAAGCAACTCGAGAGGCAGACATGGATATCCGCAACATCACACTTCTTTTCGCGCTGAGCTTGCCGGCAGGCACGTTCGCCCAGACCGAACCGCTGAAGCCGTCGACCACACAGGACGCTGCAGAAGAAATTCTCGTCATTGGCAACCGCTCCTTGCTGCAACTGCGCATGCAACTGCTGGATGCGGAAAAAGAAACCTACAACATCTTCAACAGGGTTAACGACGAGGATCGCTTCGACATCAGTTGTAGCCTGTACCAGCCGACGGGGTCGCGTCTTGCCAGCCAGGTATGCGAACCCAACTTTGTGATGGACGCGCAGGCTGATCACGGCGCGGAATATCTGGAGGGCTGGAAGGCCTACATGGACGAATACAATGCGGATAAAAACTACGCGCCGAGGCGACAACCAGCGACAGCAGTGATTGCCCGCCAACAAAAGGAATACCGCGCCCAGATGAAAAAGGTCGCCGAAGAAAGTCCGGAGTTCTTGCAAGCCCTTATCAAGTACAGCGAGATGCGTAAGGAATATGAAGCCGCAACCGGCAAAGTGACAGAATGATCCCACCGCAACAGAGGCTACTTTCCGACAGAAATCCTGAACCCCGGCATTGCTTGCCGACGACGAGGTGCCTGTTTATGCTGCCTTCGCCATTCACGAACAACCAATAATCAATAACAACGGGGGTGAAGGATGAAAACGCAGTTGTCATTTGCACGGACAAACGCAGTATTGAAATTGTTGGTGGTAACCGGTCTTGCAGCAGTGATCTCTGCCTGCGCGACCGATCCGGCAGCCACTGAACTTGCAGCGAATACTGTTGCAGCAGCCGACACGCCGAAAGAAGAAGTAATCTGCCGCAAACAGAAAGTAACCGGCTCCAATTTCCCGAAAGAAGTCTGCCGCACTGCGCGTCAATGGGGAGTTATCAGCGGCAATCAACGAGCGGCGGCTGATGAGTACTCGCGCCAGTCCACACAAAATGGCACGCG
>JAZKEH010000114.1:3715-5781 GCA_040387155.1 Pseudomonadota bacterium
TGGAGCTTCTACTGCAATGCCTACAGCAGCTGCAGGCTCAGGTGTAACGCCGGTTGGACCTTGAAACTTTCCTTTAAAGCATCCCAAACAAAAACCCCCGCAATGCGGGGGTTTTTGTTTCTATCCTGAAGGAAATATCAGTCTTCGCTTTTCACCGGGTCGGTCGACGGCAGCAAGTAACCGTGCTTCACCATGCTCATGTTGGGTGCGTACTCGCAAGGCACGCAGTCCGGCAGGAACAGTTCAGGCTGGCGGCCGCTGACAGGATTCTTGTAACCCCACCACATCGGCAGGATCTTCGGCCATTCCCATGGCTCACCGGTGCCACCACGGAAGTGCTCCTGCAATCTGCCAAGCTCAGTGATTGGCACATCCGGTTTGTACTGATTCACCAGCGCAGTGCCAATGAAACGTTGCGGGCGCGGTGGCGCGTTGGGATTCGGTGCCGGTGGCGCCGGCCGAGGTGCAGGAGCGGCATTGGGGTCACGCTCTTTTGCACCCGCCCAGCCTGCTTTCCAGTTCGGCATCTCGAAATAAGGCTCATCCAGCGACAGATTCCACAGGCGCCAGATGCCATCTTCCAGAATCAAATGGTCGTCGGGATAGATGGCGCCGAACAGCGTGCTGGAATTTGTCTTCGATGTATTCGGATGGAACAGATACGTGCGTACGCGTGCCGAGCGGCCATCCGGCGCCACGATGATCACGGGCTGGATGCGCCAGTGGAACGCAATGCCGGCCTTCTTGGCATCCAGGCTGACAGGATCACCGTACTCCAGGAACAGACCTTTGGAGATGCGCGGATAGCCGGTGTAGTAGCCAGCAAACGGAATCTGCTTGGTGCCCTGTTTGCCGAACAGTTCTGACAACCAGTCCCACTGTGAGTCATCCGCAAAGAAACCGTACGACACTGATACATGCTCGGCACCGTCGTAAGCGGTTGCCACCATGACCTTGCGTGCAGCTTCCTGCAGGCGCATGTCGGTGCTGCCGGTACGCTTCACGGCCGGTGCGTCGATGGCGCCGGTAAGCGGTTGTGTTGCTACCAGTTGCATACCCGCTGGCGCTGCTACTGCCTTACCAGTAACTGGATGCGCGGAAACAAAGGCTGGAATCAGGCGATCCGGTGTACCGGCATCCGCTGCGGGCAATGGCTGATCAGGCGCCAGTGCACCGGTCAGCTGTTCAACAATGCGGCTCTTGCCCCAGCCCTGGCTGTAATCAGACCGGAAGATCGGAAACACCCGCATTTCACGTACTTTCCACAAACCGTCTTCTTTCACGAAACGATTGTCGTAAACCGATACTTCCCAGAATGCTTCGCCCTTGTCGGCTTCACCCAGCATGCCCATTTCAATGCCGCGTACATGCGCTTCGCGGCGACCGGGTTCAAAGCTTACGACCGTGTCGAATTGCAGACGATCATTCAGCACACCATGTGTCAGACCGGCAGGACCCTGACGCTCGTGCGCTTTGCGGACGCCGGTTTTGCCGTTGTAAACACCGGCACCGCCGTATTCATACACGCCGTTGTCGGCAAACAGATCAGTGACGTCGTCCCACATTCTGCGATTGACGTAGTAGCCATAGGCGGCTTGCAGATTGCGCACCAGACTTTCGTCGGTCATCACGGCAATGCGCTCTTCCAGATCGTCGAGTTTCGCCTTGCTTCGTGGTGCCTCACCTACTGCAGCGGGAATTGGAATGCCCGCTTCATCGGGCGTGAAATGGTACGGAAGAATGCCGATGTCCTGGCCTTTCCAGTTGGTCCAGCCAGTCTCGTAAGAGCCGGCATATTGCGGGAAGAAATGATGCACCGCGATTTTCCATTTGCCGTCTTCGCGCACATAGTCGTTCTCGAACACGCCACCCTGGATGCTGGCATTGCCGGCGGCATCGCTCAGCAGAAACATGCCGTACCAGCGACCTTGGGCTGACTCACCATCAACCGACAGGTTGACGACTGGATGTTCAATCAACTGCGTATGAATGGCACCAGGTGCAAGCCCTGGCTGACCACCACCCTCTTCCATCGCGAGGTAATCGGTAATGGCCTCGCGCCCCTC
>JAZKEH010000115.1:0-1693 GCA_040387155.1 Pseudomonadota bacterium
GATTCCGACTCCGGCTGCGCCGTGACAAGTCCAACTGTAGTGAAGGCAAGCAAGGCGGTAGCAACAGCACTGACGATATGGCGTGGTTTCATTTGATGGCTCCTTTGCAGCACCTTCAGGCGCTGGATGTTGAGATTGGGCTTGTTGAAGATGTTGGCACTGAACAGCGACGGCTCCGGTGCCACGGAGCGCGAAATTCCGAGATTGGTCAGCATCAGCTGGGCAAGTTCTGCCGGATAGTCGGCATTGTGGTCGCGGCAGCGCTCGTCGCAGCTCAGCTCCTGCAAGTGGCGACTCTGCTGGCCGAGATACCAGGCCATCGGGTTCCACCACAGCAACTTCTCGACCAGCGTGATCACCAGCAGATACCAGTTGTCATGTTGCTGGATGTGCGTGAGCTCATGACGCAGCAGCGTCGGCAGTTCCTGCGTAGTGGCGAGATCATCGTGCACCCAGATCACCGGGTTCAGTACGCCGCTGGAAAAGGCGCCACCAATGCTGTTCTGCAACAGGATGGGCACCGCAGTCTCGATACCATACTGACGCCAGTAGCCGGATGCATCGCGTGCAGTCCGTTGCAGTGCGCGCAAGCGCCAGTGATGCTGCAGGACATTCCAGCCAAACAGCGCGAGCCCGGACAACAGCAGTGCAGCCAGCACCAACAACGGCACGTGCAGCAACGTCACGTCGTTGGCGAGCGGCACGTTACGCGTGTCGATGACGATCAACGGCACCTGGGTGGCATTGGCGGTCGATGCGATAAGTTGTTGCTCGGCCTGCCAGATCTGGAAGCCGAAATCGAAGGTCGCCAGGTTTGGCAGCAACTGTGGCACTTGCGACCACGGCACCAGCCAGCACACCAGCGCGAGGAAGCAGACATGAAAACGCAGACGGTGCGGCGCGCCCTGGTTCAGCAGCGCAAAGCCCAACGCCAGCAATGACAGAACGGTATTTACCAGCGCCCAGGTCAGCATGGTTATTTCTCCTTGCTCTTGCTGTCGGTTTTTCTAGCGGGCTTTCCTTCAGTTTTGCTTTCAGCTTTGCCATCACTTTTCAGACCCTGGCGCTTTTTCGCGATCACTTCTTCCAGGTAGGAAAGATCATCCAGCGACAGGTTCTCGTCTTTCAGCAAATGCGAAATCAGCGGACGCGCTTCGCCGCCGAACAGTCGGCGCATCAGATCGTTGACGAGTGGTTTGGCGAGGGATTTTTCGGCGATGGCCGGTCCGTACAGGATTGTGCGGCCATAGGTGCGGAGGCGGATGATGGCACCCTTCTCTTCCAGCCGATCGACGATGGTTTTGACGGTGGAGTAGCTCAGATCGCGTTCGGCCGCGAGTTCGCGGTGCAAGTCAGGGGCAATCACTTCCTTGTCGCGCCAGATCAGGCGCATTACTTCCAGTTCGAAATTGCTCAGGTTCACGCAGCACCCCTTTTCAGGAAAGGTTGATTGGTTCTGCGCTACTCTAGCTCTATCTCTACATCTGTCAATATATGTTCCTGAGGCCGTTTATAAAATATTTCAGATTGCGTTCAGGAAACGAAACTCCAGCGCCAGACCAGTGGCCAGCAAGAAGCCGACGAACCACAGCACCCATTTCAGCAAGCTGCCGCGTGGTTTGCGGCGATACGCGTAGTGATCTTCAATGATCAGATGTTTCGGGGTTTTGCGGGGTTTGAACAGATCGGCCAT
>JAZKEH010000116.1:0-1889 GCA_040387155.1 Pseudomonadota bacterium
TCCAGCACTGCTGGCGGCAGGGGCTTTTTCTTGTCCTTGCCGAGTTCGAGGGGTTCCAGGGAAGACATTACTTCATTCTCCGTTCGGTACGACTTCTTATATAGATTGCGGTGGCGTTCATCATCAGCAGTACCACCAGCAACACGATGATGCCTGCGGCAGCCAGCTGATGGAACTCTTGCTGCGGCCGTGAAATCCAGTTGAATATCTGGATCGGCAGCACAGTGAATGAGTCTCCCAATCCTTCCGGCAGGAAGGCAATAAATGCCGTGGCACCAATCATGATCAATGGCGCTGTTTCACCTATAGCGCGCGAGAGTGCGAGGATCACGCCGGTCATGATGCCGGGAAACGCCGCGGGCAACACATGTGCCCAGGTTGTCTGCCAACGGGTTGCTCCCAACGACAAGGCCGCATAACGAATACTCATGGGTACAGTGCGAATGGCCTCCCTGCCCGCGATGATAATCGTCGGAAGAATCAGCAGGCTCATTGTGAGCGCACCCGAAATCAAGCTGCGTTCCAGCGCAAAAAAGCGCACGAAAATTGCGAGCCCGAGAATGCCATACACTATCGAAGGTACGCCTGAGAGGTTGGAAATATTAAGTTCAATCAGTCGCGATATCTTGCCCTTACTCGCAAATTCTTCCAGATAAAGCGCTGCTGAAATCCCCACCGGAATAGAAAACAATGCGATCAGCACTATCAGATACAACGTGCCCACGAGCGCCGATTTAATGCCGGAACGATCCGGAAATCGCGAAGGGAAACTGTTGAGGAACTGCCAGTCGAGCCACCCGAGACCTTCCACACAGACCTGATACAACAGAACTGCAAGCAACAACACACTGGCCCAGGTAATCGCGGCACAGACACGCGCAAAAATCTTGGCCTTGCGATGCCGGCTCTTGAGGTTAAGGTTTTCCTGTTCGCTGACAAAGGCCATTAGTCGTAAACCTCACGGAACCGCGCCAATATCCACTGCGAAATGATATTGATCACAAGCGTGATCAGGAACAATAGAGTCGCCACGGCAAATAACGTCTGGTACGCCACACTGCCTGATGGAGTGTCACCGAGGCTGACCTGCACTATGTAAGATGTCATGGTCTGAACGCTTTCCAGCATGCTCAACGACAGGTTCGGCGTTTGTCCTGCTGCGATGGTGACAGCCATCGTTTCACCAATCGCCCGCGAAATTGCCAGCAGGTAGGACGCCATCACACCCGACAAGCCCGCAGGCACAACGACGCGAGTCGTCACTTCATAGGAAGTTGCACCAAGCGCATAAGCTGCCTGGCGCAAGCTGATCGGCACTGCGCGAAGTGCGTTGTCACTGAGTGTCGCAATCATTGGCAGAATCATGATGCCTACCACGATGGAAGCACTTAGCGCATTGAAGACCTGGATGCTGGGAATGAAGGTCTTGAGCAAAGGTGTAACGAACGTCAGCGCGAAATAACCGTAAACCACAGTAGGGATACCAGCGAGCAATTCCAGCGTTGGCTTGATCCAGGAACGCTGTCGATCAGAGGCGTATTCACTAAGGTAAATCGCACTTGCCAACCCCATCGGCAGCGCAATTACTGCAGCTCCTATCGTAACAAGCATGGTGCCCCACACCAGTGGCAACACACCAAATGAACTGGGCTGCAAGATCGGCACCCAGCGGGTACCGAAAAAGAATTCAACAGGACTTACGTTGGTAAAAAATTCGAACGACTCAACCAGCAACAACACCACTACGGCCAAGGTCGTCAGGATAGAGAGCAGCGCACAAACCTGAAGCCAGAATTTAATGAGACCTTCGCCCCAGCGAGAACCGGCCTTGTGGATGCTGGTATTGCTGCCCTTGCCAACCGGGTTATCCAGGGATTGAAGCTGAGTCA
>JAZKEH010000117.1:0-3631 GCA_040387155.1 Pseudomonadota bacterium
TGTTGCCATCCCGCCCGCAAGCCGGGTGTCAGGATACCACCGGCAAAGTCAAAGCTCTGCGTCGCCGCTTCCACGCCCAGCGTGAAAGTGCCTTCCTCGACCGTGCGCGCCGTGCCGCCCAGCGCGGCGGCGCCACCGGTTTCGGCAAAAGCGCCCAATGCCACGCGCGACCAGGCAAGACCCACAAACGGTTCGATTGTCAGACCGCTGGTGACGAAGCGATACCCGGCCTCACCGAACAGTTGCAGCGTACTGACATCCTGGCTGGCGACGGCGCCATCGTTGAAGTTGGTGAAGTTGACGCCGCGCAAGGTGTTGGCGGTACCAAAGCCATAGAGGAAACCACTGCGCAGGCGGATGGCATCATACTGGCCATAGGCATAAGCGCCCACGTGACCGCTCTGAACCTTGGCGCTGCTGGTGCGCGCCAGGACATTGACGTTGCTCTGGCCGTAGCCACCTTCCAGGCCTGCGCGCCAATTGGCACCCAGACTGGTATCACCGCCGATGCTGAAATTGACGCCACTGCGGCTGGCGCGCGCAGCATTGCCATCGCCATCGCTGCTACCCCAATTTCCCGAAACCTCGCTCCACAGCGACAGGCCGGGCGCGCTGTCATCCTGGCGCATGCGATTGGTCAGCGTGCGGCGGGTGAGCGAAACACTCTGCAACTGCGAAGCCAGAAGCGTGGCGTGGATCTCGCCCGACACCGAATCCAGTGCACCCGGCACATTGCCACCAGACGTGACGACATTGCCCATCGCCACATAGAGCGGGTCATTGAAGGCGCTGGCCCTCAGGGCGGTACCAGCCGCGACCTGGTTGGGTGTGCGCCCATAGGTGTCGAACAAAAAGGTCGTGATCACCGGCGCGGGCGGCACCACGACAGGCGGCACCACGCCAGGCGGGACAACAACAGGCGGCACCACAGGTACGACAGGCGAGGACAGAACGAAATCCACCCCGGTGGCACTGTACTGCACCGCATTGGTGAAGCCTGCGACTGAACCGGTGACCGTGCTGAACGTGCCGGTGACACTGGCCGCGTTGATCAGACGATAGGTGGTCGGGCCATAGGTGCCGGCTTCCGGTGTCAGGGCCAGAGTACCATTCAGGGCGGCGGCACCGGTGACGTTTACGCGGTCAGCGGCGGTGGGCGAAATTTCGACCGTATAGGTTGAGCCTGCAGCCAGGGTCAGGTTGCCATTGACGTTGAGCGTGCCGATAGAGTTTCCGGGCGCCAGATTGCCGCCCAGGGCGATCGTGGTACCGCCAACGGTACCGCTGCCGCCCAGCTTGCCGCCGCTATTGACGATGACATTGCTCGACGCAAGCGATCCATTCACCGAAAGCGTGCCGGCGTTGACGTTGGTCGCACCACTGAAGCTGCTGGTGCCGGTCAGCACCAGGTTACCGGTGCCCGTCTTGGTCAGGGCGCCGCTTCCGGTGATGACCGAACCGATGGTGACGTCGAAGCCGTTGGTGTTGATGATGCCGCCGCCCGCATTGACGGTGATGACGCGGCCCGATGCCAGCGTGAAAGCACCGCCATAGCGGAACGTGCCCTGGGTGTTGGCATTGCCCAGCAGCAACGGCGCGATACCGCCAAGCTGGCCATCGGCGTTGGCGCGCAGCGTGCTGCCGCCATAGATCGCCGTGCCGTCGCCATAGGTGTTGGCGTTGTTGGTCAGGGTCAGGGTGCCGTTCGCGCCGGTCACCGCCAGGTCGCCCGGCCCAGCCAGCACGCCAGAGAACGTGACGAACTGATTGGCCACATCAAATACTGGCGCGCCCAGGTCGAAGTTCATGTTGTTGGCATAGGTGCCGCTGGCACCCAGTTTCAACGTCGAGCCGGCCTTGAAATCCAGCGTACCGCCACCCAGCGCGTTGGGGCCGCTGACCGTCACGGTCGCGCCCTGGCCGATGGTGGTGGTGCCCTTCAGGCTGACCACACCGTTGAGGACCTGGTTGCCCAGCAGCGTCAGGCTGCCGCCCGCGCCGCCGTCGCTGAGAATGCCGCTATACAAGCCGCCATTGCCGACGATGTAGAGATGCTTGGCGCCGATCCCCAGATCGCCATCGCCATACAATTTGTTGATCGAGATGTTCGGGGCCGTCATGCCCGACAGGTCGAGCGCGCCATATAGTTCGATGCCGCTGGATTGCGACAGGTCGCCCGCACCGGTCACGATCATGGTGGCGTTGGGCGCAATCACGGTGCGACCCGCATAGGTCTGCGCCGTGTTGATGGTCAGCGTGCCGTCGCCGGTGTGCGCCAGGCCACCCGGACCCGACATATTATAAGCAAAGGTCGAAGGCGCGGTGTCCTGGATCACCAGGAAACCGGAATTGGAAATCGCGCCCGTGCCGGCGGAGGAGTTTTCCAGAACCAGCACGCCGTTTGCGCTGATGCCGGTGCCGCCGCTGTAATCGTTCAGTACATTGTTCAGGGTCAGGTAACCCTTCTGCACGGTGAGACCCAGCGTTCCGGTCAGCAGACCTTCCAGCGTGGATTCGCCCTCGAAATTGGCGAACACGCGCGCATTGGACAACAGGCCCTGGATGCGGCTGCTGGCGTCACCCACTGTGCCTGCGGCGGCGCCAGCACCGATGGTCAGCGTGGAGCCATTGTACAGATCAATCGAGGCCGTGGTCAGCGCCGCGCCATCGGCAACAATTATGGATGTGCCATCGCTCAACTGCGCGCCGTCGGTGAGCGACAACTGGCTGCCGGTGCCGGTCACGGTGATCTGCGGCGCAATGGTACCCGACAACATAGAAGTCAGCAGCGTGTCGCTGGCAACCTGCGCGCCGTTGCTGATGACAAGATTTGAGGCAGCGCCCTGGGTTTGCAGCACGATCAGGCCCGCGCCCGCAGCGGTGGCATTCATAACGGTACCAGCACCGCTGATGGTCGTGCTGCCGCTGGTCTGGCCCAGCCCCTGCGTGGTCAACAGCGCACCGTTCAGGACTTGCAAGTTGCCCGAAACGGCGACACCGCCCATGCTGGTCATGCTGCCGCCCGAAAGCGTGATGCCGCCGGTGCCGCAATCACAGAGCACGAGTTGGTTGATGTCGTTGTTACCGGTCAGGGTCAGCACGCCGTTACCGCCATAACCCAGGAACGGCGACGTGATGGTGCCAGTAAATGTCGTGTCCACATTGGTACTGAAGCCAACGTAAAGATCGGTACCCGTCAACACATCCAAATCGCCAGCACCCGACAGGCTGCCCAGATAGCCAGTCCCCAGAGCACCATTCACCTGCAGCGTCGCGCCGGATGAAATCTCATAGTTGCCCAGGCTGTTCAGCGACTGTACCGCGTCAATCTCCAGCGTGCCGGCTTCGATGTTGGTGCCGCCGCTGTAATTGTTGGCACCCGCAAGCACCAGCGTGCCGCCGCCAATCTTGTTTAAAGCACCGCCAGCGCCACTTTCCAGGATACTGCCCGACCAGATGGCCGAACCGCTGGCGACCTCGATGCCGGAGACGGCATCCGTCAGGATCAGGGTGTTGTTCACATTGACGCCGGAATCCAGGCGCAGCAACGCAGTCCCCATCAGCGAAACCTGGCTCGTGCCAAATGCCGCGCTGTTGCCAACCTGCACGGTTGCGGCTTCCAGCATCGTAT
>JAZKEH010000118.1:0-2020 GCA_040387155.1 Pseudomonadota bacterium
GACACGAGGCTATGCCGAGTGGCTGGACCGGCGCAGCCGGGCCTGAGGGGGAGCGCACAGGGATGTGCTTGTAGCGATCTCAGGAGCCTATCGCTGCTCCTGGCTCCGCTACTGGTTCTGGTTTCTCGTCCAATACCACTTTAGCCGGACGCGTAGGCATCGGCCAAAAACACGAGTAGAAAAACAGCAGACTAAATACTCTTAACGCGATCATGACGACTCACAATATCGGTAATCTGGATCCCGAAGCGATCATTCGCCAACACCACCACCCCATGCGCAATCAATGATCCGTTCACCAGAATGTCCAACGGCTCATCCATCAAGCGATCCAGTTCAATCACGGTGCCTTCACGCGTCGCCAACAGATCATTGATCGACATCTTGGTACGACCCACTTCGATCGACAGTGACACCGGCACCTTCAGCAAGGTATCCAGGTTCACTTCGCTGCTGGCGATGCTGCTGAAGTAATCGACCGCACCCGGTGGCATACCGCTGGTGGGGGAAGCGTTGGTGGTTTCAGTACTCATGGCGATCTCCGGAAAGGGTTGCGGTGTCTTGTTGTTATTGCATTACAAAGTTGGTGATGAACACTTCACCGATTTTCGTCGGCGCTTCCTCAGTGTGGACTTCGGCGCCTTCAGCTTCAGCGATGACTTCCGGCGCAGGGCCTGAGCCAAGCGACAGCGGTTCAGCAACATGTGCAGCGGTCATAGGATCTTCAACACCGATTACATGATTGATGGCCGCGAAGATTTCGCCGCGCAGTTGTTCCTTGCCAGCCATCGTGCTGAGCTTTTCGTAATCCTGGTTGCTGAACAGCAAAATCAGGTCGTTGCGTATTTCCGGCATGCGCTCAGTCACTTTGGCCAGCAACGCCGGATCTTCGTAACTCAGCTCCAGCGAAACCTGCAGGTAGCGCAGCGTGCCGCGATGCGTGAAGTTGACGACGAATGGCGGATCGAGGTTCAGGTAGGTGGGAGCAACTGCTTCCACTGCCACATGTTCTTCGGTGGCTTCTTCACCGTAGAGATGAATGATGCCGGCGAAATGCAAGCCGCCGACCGTCAGCAAAGCCAGTACCACTACACCTGCGATTATCTTTTTCACGTTGGTATTCCTCTTCTCTTATACGTAGTAATCAATGCGATGACTGCCGCCGCTGGAACGGAACAGGGCAGGGCGGCCCTGCTGCAGTTCGGCCGCCGGCGTTTCCGCAAGCTGGAACAGGGGAGCGTTGAAGCGACCCGCACGTGGATCGCGGCCGCTGTGATCTGCCGCGACGCTGCTATTGCCCAGGCTCATGCCGCTTTGGGCCAGCAGCTCGCGCAAGCTGGGCATGGCCTTCTCCAACAGTTCACGGGCTTCGGCAGAGCCGGCCACCATGCTTACGCTGGTCTGGCCGTCCTTGATGTCGATACTGATGTCGATGCGACCGAGGTCAGCGGGATGCAGCTGGATGTCGGCGCTCTGCATGTCATCGTCCTGCATCCAGCGGATGTGCTGGGCAGTTTCCTCGCTCCAGCCGGCAGTGCCCATGACAAAGGTCGAGGTGAAGACGGGTGGCAGTTGCGACAGCGCGTTGTCGGCGCGGATCAATGAAGTGGCCGTGGCAGGGAGTTGCATTGCGCCAGCCGCAGCTGCGGTGTCAGTGGGCGCTGCGCTACGTGGTGCTGCGTTGTCATAGGTTGCAACGGCGATGTCAGCCTTGGGAACTACTACATCAGTCATGGCGGTAGCCAGTGCAGCGGCATCGAAGGTTGCGGGGAAATCGGTGGTATGGGTAGCCGCAGGCGGCAAACCTTTGCCGCTGACCGGCAGTGCGGCGCCATGGTTGCCGCTGGCTTTCAACGCGGTGGTTGCGCCTTTGTGGCTGGCAGGCTTGCCGTTGGCACTCACAGGTTTCGGTAATTCGGCAGTGATGGTGGAGCCGGCAGCGCGCAGTGGCAGCGCTGTTGCGGCAGCGGCTGTTGTCAGCTGTGGAGCAGCAGCGGCTGGCGAAGCTGATGTTGTATTC
>JAZKEH010000118.1:2030-4595 GCA_040387155.1 Pseudomonadota bacterium
ACTCACAGGTTTCGGTAATTCGGTAGTGATGGTGGAACTGGCAGCGCGTGTTGGCAGTGCTGTTGTGGCAGTCGCGGTGGCGGCTGTTGTCAGCTGTGGAGCAGCAGCGGCTGGCGAAGCTGATGTTGTATTCGCCCTGGTCGCTGCGTCGTTGTCGTTGTTGCCACGGGTGGAGCTGCTTTCTGGCTGGCCTTCCGCAGCGACGACTGGCGTGTCGGTTTGGGTAATCTTGTCATCAGGTGCAGTGGTTGCCAGCACGGATTCAGCAGCGCCTTCCGGACTCGTTGTTGACGCGTTTGTGGGTTCTGATTTGTGGCTGTGTGCACTGTGCGTAGGAGCGGATGTCGGCTCGTGGCGCGCAGGTGCGGAGTTCGTTGTCACAGTGCTTTTCGTCGTTACTGTTTTGTGTTCACCGCTCGTCATACTGCGGCCGGTGGTTGGAAGCTGTTGGGTGTTGCCGGCCGGCACTGCTGTTGCCTTGATGGCAGGCGGTGTCATGGGCGGGCTCAATACCGGTGTTGGAATAAATTCGCGGCGCAAGGCCGACAGCATGCGGGCCGAGGTTGCAGCTGCAGCGTCGTCGGTTTCAACAACGGTCGGTGTTGTCAGTGCCATGGGTTCGCTGGCTGGAACATCAACGGCTTCTATGTTGACCGGTTGCACTACCCTTGTCGGTGCTGACGTATCGGCTTCGACGAAAACAGGCAGTTTGATTACAGGCAGTTCGACAGCAGCAGTCACTGTCGCGACAGCAGTTGTTGTAACCGGGTTACTCACGATCATATCGGCAAGCAATTGCGAATCTTCAGCGGAAGTACTTGCAGCAACCAGCGTGGGTGCCGTCTCGTTATCCGCCACGATTTGTAGAGCAGAAAGCTGTGTCACGGTTGCAGTCGCCGCTGGTATGGCGGTCGTGTCTCCCGCCGTTTTTCCAGCGATTGCTGCTACTGTCGCTCCAGCTGTTTCTCCAGCCGCATCCACCGGCAATGCCTGCATCAACTGCGCAAACATGCTGCCCTGTGCCTTGTCCCCGTCTGTCATGGAGGCGGCAGAGGCGCTGGCGCCAGCGGCCGCGTTGTCCACGGTCGCCAGCAACAGGTCGGGAGCGGACTGGATACGCATCAGTGCTTCGCCGCCAGGGCGCCACCGGTAAAGAAGTGGCTGGTGATTTCGTCGAGAATTTTCTGCTCAAGCCTGCTCTGCGCCACTTGCTCGCTCTTGCGCAGGTTGGAGCTGACCTGGTTGATCTTCTGTACTTCCTGGTGACGCGCCATCCACTCTTCACGGCTCTTTTCGACCATGCGGGTGTAGTGATTCACCATGCTCTGCTGCTGCACGATGGCGGCATCGATGGAGGCGAAGAAGTAGCGGTAATCCTGCAACTCCTGCGCGCTGACATCGCCCTTCATGCGGGCAGTAAATTTGTCGGCATACTCGGCCTTGTACACCAGCAGTTGTTCCAGCTGGTTTACCTGGGCGGCATGTTCGGCCTGGATACCAGCCAGGCTCGCGCCGGCCAGGTTTTCCATGCCTTGATTGATTGCATTGATCTTTTCAAGTCGCTCTGAACGTTTCATGACGCTTTCTCCTCTAGCAGGTTGAACAGGAGTTGTTTGCTGTTATCCAAAGACGATTTCTCTTTGGCGCCTTGTTGCATGTACTGCTGCAGTCTCGGGAACTTCGTTATTGCATAGTCGATCGTTGGATCAGCTCCCTTGCGATAAGCGCCTACACTGATCAGGTCCCTGTTTTTCTCGTACGTACTCCACGTCTGTTTGAACTTGATTGCCGCCTGTTGATGCTGGGGAGTGACAACGCTGCTCATGACACGACTTATTGACGCTTCCACCGATATAGCAGGATATATGCCAGCTTCTGCGAGTGAGCGTGACAACACGATGTGGCCGTCGAGAATGGCTCGCGTGGCATCGGCAATCGGGTCCTGTTGGTCGTCACCTTCAGCCAGCACCGTATAGAAGGCAGTGATGGAACCGCTGTCATCGCTGGCACCATTGCCCGCGCGTTCCACTAACTGCGGAATCATCGCGAACACCGAAGGCGGATAGCCGCGGGTGACCGGGGGTTCGCCGATGGCGAGCGCGAGTTCACGCTGGGCCTGGGCGAAACGGGTGAGGGAGTCCATCAGCAGCAGGACATTTTTACCCTGGTCCCGGAAATATTCGGCTATCGCGGTGGCGCGCCAGGCGCCATGCAAACGCATCAGCGGCGGATCATCCGCTGGCGTGGCAACGATGACGGCCTTGCGGAAGTCTTCCTTGCCAAGAATCTGTTCTACGAACTCGCGTACTTCACGGCCACGTTCGCCGATCAGACCAACTACTACTACGTCGGCCTCGGTGTGGCGGGTCATCTGACCCAGCAACACGCTCTTGCCGACGCCGCTGCCGGCGAACAAGCCGATACGCTGGCCACGGCCGACCGTCAAAAGTCCGTTGATGGCACGCACGCCAACGTCGAGTGGACGGTCAATTGGCTGACGGGCAAAGGGATTGATAGGCGGGCCGAGCATGCGGCTGTGGTGGCGGCATTTGATTTCGCCAAGGT
>JAZKEH010000118.1:4605-6301 GCA_040387155.1 Pseudomonadota bacterium
GTCGATCGGTTCGCCGCTGCCGTCGATGACGCGGCCGAGCAGTTCAGGACCGACACCGACTTTTGGATAACGCAGCTGCGGGATCACGCGCGCACCGGGATTGAGACCCTGCACACGACCAATTGGCATCAGGAATAATTTTTCGCTGGAGAAGCCAACGACCTCGGCATCAATAAAGGAACCAGAGGTGGTCTCGATACGGCAACGGCTGCCGATCGCGGCCTTGCAGCCGGTGGCCACCAGCGTAAGGCCGGTCATTTGCACGAGCTTGCCTTCAACCGGCAGCACCGGCGGGCGTACGTCGCTGCAGAAGTCACCGAGACGGGTGCTGAGAAAATTCAGTTTCGCCAGGGCTTCCGGCGAACGCGCAATGTTGTGTTGGGCCGTTTCAACCACGTTCATCTCCCTGGAACTGGGTGATGACGGCGTTGATACGGCTGGCCAGATTGCCGTCGACGATGGAGTCGTGACAGCTGACCTTGCAGTCGCCGCGCGCAATCATCGGGTCTTCAATGACGAGCCAGCGGGTGTTGTCGGAGTGGCCTGTCAGTTCGTTCAGCAGGCGCGCATCTTCGGGATGCAGGTGCACGTTCACGATAGAGGTTGGCATATTCAGGATGGCGATGGTGTCGCGCACCAGCGCCATGATCGTGTCGGGTGCTGTGTGCAGTTCGCGTTTGACCAAGGCACGGGCAATCTTGCCAGACAGCAACACGATGGTGTCGAGCACTTGCTGATTGAGATCGGCGTAGGGCGCAGTCAATGCATGCAAGAGCACGTCGAGATTCTGTTGCTGCTGCTGGATGGCGAGTTCGGCATCGCGGGCGCCTTGGGCAAAACCTTCGGCATAGCCCTGGGCGACGGCTTCGCTGCGCAGTTCGTCGAGCGTCTGCTCATAGACCTCTTCGTGAATCGGCAGATCGAGGAGGTGGGGTGTTTCCCAGCGGCTGATGGAATCGTTTGAGTTGTTCATGGCTGCTCTAATCATTGGCTACCCATTCGCGGATCATGCGGGCTGCACGGGCCGGTTCGTTTTTGACAAGGCTTTGTGCGAGTTGCAGGTTTTCATCAAACGCTGACTTCGCGGGCAATTTCTGCTGTGTCTCTTCCCCGGACATCTGCACAACACTGTTGATGGCCGAAGCAAGCTGTGGCGAGGCCTGCGCCAGCGTCAGCGTGGAAACCGGTTGTTTGACGACACCTTTCAAGGCAGGGCGCAGCACAGCGAAGATCAGCAGCAAGACGATGATGCTGGCGCCCAGTTGCTTGGCAGCGCTGAACACCCAGGCCTGTTGCCAGATCGGCAGTGGTGAGCTTTCGAGCAGGGCCGCATCCGGCGTAAAGGTTTCGCTGATGATGTTGACGCTGTCGCCGCGGGCTTCGTTGTAGCCGATGGTGTCTTTGACAAGACGGGTGAAGCGCTCGAGTTTTTCGTTGATCTGGGCTTGTGTCATCGGTGTTGGTGGAGCGGCGGCATCCTCATCGTCTTCGTTGAAGGCGACCTGGGGCTGCAGATCCACGACTACGGCAACTGACAAACGATTGATGCTGCCGGGGACCGACTTGCGATGACTGACACTGCGATCAATTTCGTAGTTACGCGTGGCATTGATGCGGCTCTGGTTGTTCGGCGTGGCGGGTGCGCCGGCGGTAATCTGGTCTTGCGCAGCGGGCTGGCCGTTGGCGCCGGTGGCAG
>JAZKEH010000118.1:6311-9420 GCA_040387155.1 Pseudomonadota bacterium
GGGTTGTAGTTTTCTTCCGTGGTTTCGATGACGGTGAAATCGAGGTCGGCGGTGACCTGCGCCTTCACCTGGCCTTCGCCCACCATCGGCGACAGGATTTCCATGATGCGCTGGGTGTATTCCTGTTCGAGCTCGCGGGTGAACTGCACTTGCTCCGAGCTGCTCTGGAAGTCGGCGTTGTGCTGACGTGACAGCAGTGTGCCTTTCTGGTCGACGATGGAGACATCGGCCGAGTCCATGCCAGCAACGCTGGAGGAAACGAGATGGGCGATGCCGGCAATCTGGATGTCGTTGATCAACTGGCCGCCAACGAGATCGACCATGACGGAGGCGCTTGGCTTGTTGCCGTTGCGAACGAATGACGTTTGTTTCGGAATGCTCAGATGCACGCGGGCATCACGCACACCGCGGATCAGTTTGATGGTGGTGACCAGTTCCTGTTCCAGCGCGCGGTTGTAGCGGGTTTGTTCAACGAAGTTGCTGGTGCCGAGTGTTTGGGTGTCTTCCAGGTTGTCGTAACCAGTGCCGTTGGCGGAGCGGGGCAGGCCCTGGGAGGCCAGCAGCAGACGGGTCTGCTGGACTTCGATGGAAGGCACTTGCACGAGGCCGGAGCGGGAATCGACTTCGTAGTTGATCTGGTTCTGTTCCAGCACACTGATGATGTCGGCATTGTCCTGCGGTGATGCATCGGGGTAGAGCACGGAGTAATCGGGATCACGCGACCACATCACGACCGAGATGCCGAGCGCCACGCTGGCGGCAAACACCAGCATGAAGCCGAACTGGCGGACGATACTGAGCTGGCTCAGCGAGGCGATCTGGGAGAAGGCGTTGGCAGTGGTGTCGAGTGCGGTGTTGGCCATGGCTTGTGTCTGTCTGCTCAGCGGCTAAGTAACGGAGTAACGGGTTTACAGGTGGAACGTTCTATCAAACGGGCATGTTCATGATTTCCTGATAGGCATTCAGGAACTTGTTGCGGACTTCGGTGATACCTTCAAACGCGAGGGAGGCTTTCTGCATCGAGATCATGACGGTCGGCAGATCGATATCGGGTTCGCCGAGTTCGTAGCCAGTCTTCAAGGTATTGGCTTCGTTCTGCATCGAGTTGACCTTGCTGATCGAACTCTCGAGCAGGCTGCCGAAGTCGGCCTTGGTCGTGGTGGGAACATCGCCACCGAGCAGGTTGCGCGAGTTGGTGCGGATCTGTTCCAGCACCTGGTTGATGTTCATCGAGCTTACGGAGCTTATTGCGTTCATCGGGTCACCTGCTGCAACTGGGTAGTCTGGTTAAGCGAGTCAATGAATCAGGCCGGAATCGCCACGCCTGCCTTGCGGAACTGCGCGATCTTGTAACGCAGCGTGCGGGGGCTGATGCCAAGTTTTTCGGCGGCGGCCTTGCGGCTGTGATGACTGATCGCATCAAAGATGATTTCTTTCTCGCGGCTCTTCAGATCGCTTTCGAGTGCCATTGGTACTGGTATGTCGATCGCAGCGGGTTCCGGCATTTCCTCGCCAGCGGTCTGTGCTTCAAACGCAATCGCACTGCTGTCGATGATGGCTTCGCTGCTGAGGATCAAGGCGCGCTGGATGACGTTCTCGAGTTCGCGCACGTTGCCGGGCCAGGTGTGGTTCAGCAGGGCTTCCATCGCCGAGCGGCTCAGTTGCACCGGACGGCCATGGGCATAGCGTTCGATGAAGCTGGTAGCCAGCGGCAGGATGTCGCCGGAACGTTGACGCAGGGCGGGCAGGGCAAGGGGGAATACGTTGAGGCGGTAGTAGAGGTCTTCGCGGAAACGGCCGGCTTTGACTTCGGCTTTCAGGTTGCGGTTCGTCGTTGCGATCAAACGGACATCGAGTTTGATTGGACGGCTGCCACCAAGACGCTCTACTTCACGTTCCTGGATTACGCGCAGCAACTTGGCTTGCAGGCCCAGATCCATTTCGGAAATTTCGTCGAGCAACAGTGTGCCGTGGTTGGCTTGTTCAAACTTGCCGGCTTTGGCAGCAACTGCGCCAGTGAACGCGCCTTTCTCATAACCGAACAACAGTGACTCCAGCATGGTTTCCGGTATCGCTGCGCAGTTGATGGCGATGAAGGGCTTGCTGGCGCGTGGTGAGCATTCGTGGACGTAGCGGGCAAACACTTCCTTGCCGGTGCCGGACTCGCCGCTGATCATGACAGTGGCAGAACTCTGCGATACGCGACGGGCAAGTTCTGCCAGTTGTTGGCTGCGGCTGTCGGCCAGGACGAGGTCGTGGGTGCTGATGCTCTTGGTGCAAAGGCGACTGACAGTTTCCAGCAGCACTTCGGCAGTGAAGGGCATCGTGATGTAGTCGGAGGCGCCGGCCTGGATGGCGGTGACTGCTTTGGGCAGCGATGCATAAGAGGTGATGAGTACGAAGGGCAGTTGGGCTTTGCGGTTGCGGGCTTCCGTCAGCAGCAACATGCCTTCCATGCCGGAGAATTCGACATCGCAGATAACGAGCGAGATCTTGCTGCTCTCTATCTGGGTGAGTGCGTCTTTCTGTGTCGCACTTTCGCTTACGTGATAGCCGGCCGTGGCAAGTGTGGTTCCGAGTTCATTACGCAGTTTGGCGTCTTCGGAAACTACCAGTACAAGTGTTTGTGTTTTCATGTTGGTCAGCCGGTTTGGAGTTACTGTAGTTATGTAACAGCAAGGGGCGTGCCAATCTTGTTTTATCGAGAAATATGCTGGTTTTTACGGGGTTTTTCGATATTTCAGTGTTCCGTGTTTGGCGTCAAAAAATCTGCATGGTTAAAAGTTTGACTGGGGGTGGTGAAAGTAATTTGACGGTGTGGTGGGGCTTCAGTGCTGGCATTTGCTTGGGCGGGTGAGGAAATAGGTGTCAGAGTCATAATTCATAATTAGGTGTCAGAGTCGTAATTCCTGTGGATATATGACTCTGACACCTAATTCCCTACCCGGCCGGCCTTCCACCATTCGTTGAGCGTTCAACCACGCGCACGCATGAACGCTTTCGAACACCCATCAGAGAGTCGAGGCGTTTGAGTGGGCTGGGGGTGTAGGTGTAGCGAACATAAAGGAGCCGTTTTCCCCGCGCTGATTTTTCGGCATTTGCGAGGAGC
>JAZKEH010000119.1:0-486 GCA_040387155.1 Pseudomonadota bacterium
AGTGACTGCCTATGTCACGCTCGAGCCCTGTTCGTTTCATGGACGCACTCCCTCGTGTGCGCGAGCGCTGGTAGCAGCAGGCATCAAGAAGGTATTTGTGGGCATGGTCGATCCCGATCCGCGCAATGACGGTCGCGGTATCGCACTGATGCGGGAAGCGGGCATTGATGTACAGGTAGGAGTATTGGAAGCGCAGGTGCAACAAGAGTTGCAGCGTTATCTGGGCAAGGCGCCTTAGCGGCGAGCCAGCCACTCCAGGATCGCCGCACTCACTTTTGCATCGCCGCCCTCAATCCCCTTGTTGCCAAACAGGCGGTTCAATTCGAACAGGTACGGTCGCTCACCGACCATCGCCACGTCAAAGCCCGCGTGATCGACACCAAGATCGCGTGATACCTGCAACACCAGATCGAGCGCAGCCTGCGGTACCGGGCTCTCCAGATCCGCTTCGCCACCGCGCGAAAGATTGTTGTGAAAGCTGTACGG
>JAZKEH010000119.1:496-1834 GCA_040387155.1 Pseudomonadota bacterium
CGATTGCATTCGCCAGTACGCCGTGAGAATTCGATCGCCGACCAACACGATGCGCAGGTCACGATCAATCGGCAGATATTCCTGCACATAGAGTACGTCTGCTTTTTCGACATACTGCCGCCAGTCGCTGTGGCTTTGGATCAGCCAGACTCCTTCACCCTGCGAGCTTTTAGGCAGCTTGGCCACAAAGGGCTGCGGCATTGTGTGCCACAGTTCTTCGACATTCGACGGTGTGTTGGCGAGGATGTAGGTGTCAGGTGTGTTGTGTGGCGCCACCGCCATGAAGGCGCGCGTCATCTCGATCTTGTTGTGGCCGATGCGATAGCTTGCCTCACTCGGGAATATTGTTGCCTTCCACGCGTACAGCAGCGCGTTCAACTGCCAGTATTCCGGAAACAGCACGCAGTCCGCCGTGCGCAACGCGTCGGCATGCTGATACATCTGCAGCGGTTTCAGTTGGGTGATATCGGGAAAGCCTATCGTGCGCAGCGGATCAAACGAGATGAGCTTCATCGCGCTCAGGCCTTGGCCTTGTCTTGCACGAAGCGGATGAACTTCTGCATTTCATCCAGTGGCTGGAAACCGGAGAACTGGTAGCCGCCGGCGATGAAGGTGGGAACACCGGTAATCTGGAAACGACGCGCGCGTTCCCATGCCTCGTCGAGCGCATGGCGGAAACTGCGTTCTTCCAATACGGCGCGGGCCTCGTCGACTTTCAGGCCAGCTTCATCAACAGTAGCCAGCAACACATCGATATCTGCCAGATTCTCGTTGTGCACAAAGTAACGACGATAGAGCAGGGTATGCAGCCTGACGCCGCCGGCTTGGGTGTCGGCCCACAGTCCGAGTTCCTGGGCGAGACGACTGTTGAAGGTCTTGTCGCGCTTGCCATATTCGAGTTCCAGCTCATCCATCAAGGCATAGAGCCGTTGATGCACGGCAGTCAGATCGACGCCGCGCAGCAACTCACTGATCAGCAAACCTTCCGGCGGTGTTGACGGATGCAAGGGATAGGGCGAACGCACAACGGTCATCAGGTACTGCTTCTGCAGTTTCTCGACCACGGCATTGCCCAGATAGCACCACGGACACACATAGTCGGCGAACATTTCGAGTTCTATTGGCGTGCTATTCATTGTCTTTTTTCCTGTCGTCTTCTTTTTCAGTCACCGTGAGCCAGTCGAGCACGATGCCGCTGATCGAATTGTAGCGCGCGACGCGGAAAATCAGCTTCAACAAATGCGGGCGATTGCGGATACGCGGTTCTTCGGCACGGGGAATGAACCACAGCACGACAACGGCGCGCAACAGGCCGCTGATGACGAAGACGATGAACAG